>RGBY01000156.1 GCA_009919445.1 Planctomycetia bacterium | reverse complement strand
CCCTCGTACTTCCTGCCAGGATTTCCGAGCCCAACCAGCAGTTTCACGAGGGATCACCGTTGGAAATCGACTGCAACGTGAGTGAATCACCTGCCATTGCCGCCGCCCATCAGCCATCGGAGGCCTCAACTACAGACTCGCCCAGGCCTGTGGCCTCTTCTAGTTTCTGGCCGGGTAGCAAGCACGAGGCAATCACCTCATCATCTGCCAGGGTGATCGCGGTGCCAGCCGGAATTTCGAGGTCTTTGACCCGCAGGACATTGCCGGCTTCCAGATGAGCGACGTGGGCTACGGCAACCTCTGGGATGGTCTGGGCCGTGCATTCCACCTGCACCTCATGGATCACATGCTTGAAGGCGCCACCGGCCTTGGCACCGGGGCATTCCCCGCGAAGTTCGACCGGTACGGTGACAACGATTTTTTCAGCCAGGTCGATCCGCAGAAAATCGACATGCAGGGGCTCCGTGCCGTAGGTGTTCCACTGCAGTTCACGGACCAAGGCAGGAGTGCTGACGGCACCGTGCAACTCGACGGTTCGACTACCATGACGGACCATCGCCTCGACGTCTTCGCGACGGAGGGACAAATCGACACATTCTTCGCCGTGACCGTACAAAATGGCGGGAACGTGGCCGTCTTGTCGCAACTTGCGACAGGCTCGCGTGCCAGTAGCGGTACGGGCTGTGACTTGGAGGGAATCGCTCATCTAGGGCTCCTTGAATTTGGGCCCCGTATTCTGCCATTCCGCCACAAATCTGCAAGTCAGGGCCCCTAAATACCGGCCTCTGGGCGAATTACTGAAACATCATGCTCACCGACTCATTGCGGTGGATTCGTTTGATCGCCTGCCCCAGCAGGCTCGCCACCGACAGCACAGTCACATTGGGCAGTTTCTGCGTGGTGGAAAGCGGGATTGAATCGGTGAGAATGATCCCTTCAAACGGTGCTGCCGCGAGCCGCTCGACCGCGGGCCCTACCAGCAGGCCGTGGGTGGCAGCGGCAAAAATTTGCCGGGCGCCATGCTGATGGAGGACCTCGGCTGCCGAGCAGATCGAACCAGCCGTGCTGATCATGTCGTCGAACATGAGGGCCACTTTGCCCTCAACGCTAGCCCCAATGATGTTCGCACTGGTGGTGGTGTCGGCACTGAGCCGGCGTTTGTCGATGATCGCCAATGGGGCATTGAGCCGTTCGCCATGGCCGACCGCTCTCTTAATACCCCCAACGTCAGCACTGACGACCACTAGGTCGTCCTGGGGCAGGTCAATGGACTGCAGGTGATTGTTGAGCACCGGGGCGGCGTAGAGGTGATCGACGGGGACGTCAAAAAAACCTTGAATCTGCGCGGCATGGAGGTCCATGGTGAGGACCCGGTCAGCCCCTGCACGAGTAATCAGATTGGCCGCCAGTTTGGCCGTGATCGGTACCCGGCCAGCATCTTTGCGGTCTTGCCTGGCATATCCGAAGTAGGGAATGACTGCCGTGATGCGGTAGGAACTGGCCCGTTTGAAACTGTCAATCATGACGAGCAGTTCCATCAGGTGCTCGTTCACGGGGGGGCAGGTCGGCTGAACAATGAAAATATCCCTTCCCCGCACGTCTTCGTCGATCTTGCAGGAGATCTCGCCATCAGGAAACCGCCCGATTGAGAGCTTTCCGATGGGCAGGTTGAGATAGCGGCAGATGTCCTGGGTGAGCGCAGGATTTGCCAAGCCACTGAAGATTTTCAGGTCATTCATTGAGACTGCCTTGCGGAAAAAAAGCAGGAGAAGAAAGGCCGAGACCGAGGAAAAGACCGCCAGAAGCCGCTACTGTGACGGCAAATTCCACCGCATTCAAGCGTTGGCAGCCAGGTGCGGCTCTCAGCCCTATCTGAGGGCAGGCCCGTCGAGCATCAGCGGTGTGCCGCGGCCAGGGCATCAGCCACTGCAGCGAGTTGCTCAGGCGTATTGACCGAAAGGGTTTCGCTTGAGTCGAGGCAGGCGACGGCATCAACTTCGTCGCCGTTCTCTAGCAGAAGCTGCGGGCAGTCGGTCAGGTAGTATTCGCCAGCTGCGTTCTCGGTGTTGAGCCGGTCGAGGGCCCAGAGCAGTTTGCCTGCGGCAAAAATATAGGTGCTCATGTTCACCTCGTGAATCATCCGTTCGGCGGCCGAGGCATCCTTTTCTTCAACAATCCTTTGAAATCGTCCGGCGGCATTTCGAACGATTCGTCCGAGGCCAGTGGCATCGTCTGCCAACGCGGTTCCCAAGAGGCAGGCAGCCTGCCGCTCACGAAAGGCGGAGAGCAGGCCTGTGACACTTGGGTGAGGCCAGAGCTTTGATCGTGTCTGCAGCGGCACGGACGGCATCACCGGTGCCGCGTTGTTGGTGCTGAACCGTGAATTGCACGCCGGGGCGGCCGCCAATGGTCTCTCGGACGAGTTCGGCTCCATGGCCGATGACCACGATCTGGTCGGTGCAGCCGGCAGCCGTAAGGGCATCGAGAACCCATTCGAGTAAGGTTTTGCCAGCAGCTTGATGCAGTACCTTGGGCAGGTCACTGCCCATGCGAGTGCCTTTTCCTGCGGCGAGCACAACGGCCAAGGGAGCAGTAGTTGTCATGCTCGAAGTATGCGGAAGCCAGCCTGCCGGTGGCTAGAGAGAAACTGCCTCAGGAAATGAGAGCAGCAGAAAAAGCCCCGCCCGGCCCGCCAAGAACGCTGCCTGAGGAAGCCCCTATCGCAAGCCGGGGGATCAGGCGTGAGCCCACCTGAGACCAAGTCGTTTGCACGGAAGGCCCCAGCGCAAGCTGGGGATTATCGGTGGCTATTCCCCGGGCTTGCGCCCGGGGCTTCCCGGAATCGTCAGCCGCCTGCGGCCGCGTGGCTGCGTTACGCAGCCGCCTCAGCCAGCAATGGCCATGGATGGCATTGTTGGCGTAAAGCAGCGGGCCGGATGCCCGCATGGCTGCGTTACGCGGCCGCCTCAGCCAGCAATGGCCATGGATGGCATTGCTGGCGTAAAGTGGAGGCGGCGGGAATCGAACCCGCGTCCCGTAATGTTTCAGCCCAGACGTCTACGCGCGTATTCGGTCAATTTGAATCTCGTCACGGGGCCCCCGGCCGACAGGGTGCCTCCACAACCAGCTCGAAACAAATTTAACCCCGTCCGTATCGGGCGATGAAACAGGGCGAGTCGGATTTGGCGACCGATTGGGAGGCCCTTCCGACTGGGGCCATCGCTCGGGGCTACTTAACTAAGCGGCCAGAGAAAACTGAGCTTCGGCAATTGAAGCTGTGGTCGACTTTTAACGTGGCCAGCCGACCAACCACGGCACGCAATCTGAACCTCCTACCATCCGGTCGAAACCAGTACGCCCCCAAACGAAATTGTCTGGAAAACAATAGGTTACTGATCTGGAGCAAGCACCAATAAAACACGTTCGGGAAACGAGTAGCGGTCAGGCAAACTGCTCTGATCAACCGCAGGTGCTTCCCGAATAATCACTGCTAGATCCAATCGGCATCGCCTCGCGTCTCATCGGTCAGACCGAGTTTCGGTCAGAAGATTGATCTGAGGCAAACGAAGTATACGCTTCGCGGCCTGCGGGAAGCGGGCAAATCGTAGTGGCTGAACAGGTTATGCCAGCAAGTTTCCAGAAAAGCCGGAAAAAACAGCCAGGAGAACCTCCAAAAGCGGGGGACCGCAAGACAATAATGGGACCGGTCAACGGCGGGCAAGGCTCCGGGACAGTTCGGCCGTTTGACTGTTATTTCAAGGTCGACGTACGATCTTTCCTTAGCTGGGGTCATCCGCGTACTCCCACTCAAAAGTCTGGATACCTATGGCAGTGCACTCCGCTTTCCTAACTGGTTGCCGTTTTGGCCGCATCCGGTTTGCCATGCGTTCGCTTGCTCACGTCATGCTCGGCATGGTGATTGCAATCGTCGTGTCCATCTCGTCGCGGCCGTTGCAAGCTCAAGAGTGGGCCCAAAAGATGTTTTCGGTGACAAGCCATAATTTTGGCACCGTCGCCAAGGGTTCGAAAACCGAATTCCGCTTTGTCTATCGGAATCTGTACGAAGAGGACGTTCACGTGCAGAGCGTGCGGACCAGTTGTGGCTGCACCTCGCCGGCCATCACGAAAAAACTGCTGCATACGCACGAGACTGGCGAAATCGTCGCCACGTTTAATACACGCACGTTTCAAGGGCAGCATGGGGCAACGCTGACGGTCACGTTTGATTTGCCCTTCTATGCAGAGGTTCAGTTGCGAGTCGCCGGCAATATTCGTGGGGATGTCACGTTTGATCCGCCATCGATCAATCTCGGTAACGTCGATCTTGGGAGTGGCGCCGAACAGCAGGTTCGTGTGACCCATGTGGGGGCTATTCCCTGGGAAATTACCGATGTCCGCAGTGCCAATGCCAACTTTGAGGTCATGCTCTCATCCCCTCGTCACTCTGGTTCGCAATCGGCGTACGACTTGACCTTACGGCTCAAGCAAAACGCCCCGGCGGGCTACATCAACGATCAGCTGATTTTGGTAACCAACGATCCGAGGGCGGCACAGATTCCGATGGATGTTGAGGGACGGGTTGTCGCAGAGGTCACGGTCAGTCCACAACTTCTCGCGCTGGGAACGGTTTCCGCTGGTGGCAGCGTCACGAAAAATATTGTTGTGCGGGCCAACCGGCCGTTCTGTGTCACTGGCATTGTCTGCAGCGATGGTTGCCTGAGTTGTCCGGCTAAGGGGACACCAGCCAAGGTGCATATTCTGCCGGTCACCTTTCAGGCTGGCGATGTGGGGGGCCGCATCGAACGGGAGTTGACCATCACAACAGATCTTGGTGACGGAGCCGTGCCGATGGTGACTGTCCAGGCAACAGTCGCTGATCCGCCGGCCGGCAGTGCCGAAGGCGAAGTGCCGACAGCGGAGCAGTCAGCGAGCACCAACTGAGCCCGGTTATCCGCTGGTTGATGAGTTATTTGCCGGTAGACGGTCGCTCGTTGAGTGGGAGATACGCTCGCGGTTCCGGACCACAGTATTCCGACAGAGGGCGGATCAGGCGGTTGTTGCTCATCTGTTCGACGATGTGGGCGGTCCAGCCGCTCATGCGGGCGACAACAAAGATCGGGGTAAATACACGTATCGGCAGGTTCAGTGCGTGATACACCCGAGCGGCGGGCCAGTCGAGGTTTGGCCTGAGTCCCTTCTGTTGATCCATCAGCTCTTCAACGCGAGTGGCCAGTTCCTCAAGCGCGCGGTGCGAGTCAGGCATGCCCTCGGTGCGGACCAGTTGCCGACAGCTCTCAGCCAGCAGGCGGGCACGAACATCACCCTCTTTGTAGACCCGATGGCCGAACCCCATAACAACCTGGCGTGCGGCGAAACGTTCGGCAAGCCACGCCTCGACGCGTTCAAGGGTGCCAATGTCACTGAGTTGTTCCAGCACTTTTTCGTTTGCGCCGCCATGGAGTGGCCCCTTCAGGGCGCCAATTGCTGCCGTTGCGGCTGAGTGCATATCAGCACCGGTCGATGTGACAGTGCGAGCGGCGAACGTCGATGCGTTGAACTCATGTTCGGCATAGAGGATCAGCGTTGTGTCAAAGACCTGTGCTGCGATGGCCGAGGCGGGTGCACCAGTGAGTCGCTCCAGCAAGGCGGCAGCGAAAGGCCGGTCCGGCCATGCTGTTGGCTCACGGCCACTGGTGAAATCAATCCAGGCTGCCAAGATTGCGGCAACCTGCCCGATCATGCGTTCGGCCTGTTTTCGCTGTGCTTCAAGTTCATCTGGCCCGACTGGTAGCTGGGGGCCATTGTCGCAGGCCAGTTGGCCCAGCAGGCTGACGCCGCTTCGCAGGGCGTCCATGACAGAAGCCTGCGGGCTGGCCGCAGCGAGCTGCCGGAGCGTTTCCAGCAAAGGGCGCGGAAGATCGTTCGCGGCCTGCTGGAGACCTTCGGCAAAGGAGGAAAGTTGTTCCGCCGTGGGCAGTTCGCCCCGCAGAAGCAGGTAAGCGACTTCTTCAAAACTTCCACCGATCAGATCAGCAATATCGTACCCGCGATATCGGAGTGTTCCGCTAAGTGAGCAGATGG
>RGBY01000155.1 GCA_009919445.1 Planctomycetia bacterium | reverse complement strand
GAAAAAAGCCTGTGCGGCAGTGCGGAAATGCTCATGCCTATGCCCGCTCACGACTCGCTACACGTAGCCCCGCTCGGTGATACCGCAGTTGTCCTGCGTCCTGCTCACTCACAGCCTGCTAGCGAACTCCTCAATCGTATCCGCTCCCTTGCTGATTCAATCGCGGGGGCTGGCATTTCGGCTGTTCTTGATGTCGTGCCCTCGCCCGACCGAGTCACGGTGATTTATGACCCGCTCCAGATCACTGACATCAACGAGTTGCTCGCCACGCTCAGCCAAGTTGCCGACGAATCAGTGACGACGCCACTGGCACCACGCTGCCACGAGGTCCCGGTCTGCTACGGTGGTGATGAGGGGCCCGATCTGGAGGCTGTCTGTCGCCAGCACGCCATTGATCGCAAACAACTCATCGAGGCTCATACCGGCCCCGAGTACCTCATCACAGCAATCGGCTTCGTGCCGGGGTTTCCCTATCTGACTGGCCTGCCGGAGTGGCTGGCCACCCCGCGTCTGGCAACTCCCAGAACGGTCGTGCCTGCCGGCTCCGTTGGCATTGGCGGCGGCCAGACCGGCATCTACCCCTTTGCCACCCCTGGCGGCTGGCATCTGCTGGGCAGAACAAGCCTAACGCTGTTCGATCCAACGGCCGCCCAGCCCAACCGGTTCGCAGTCGGCGATCGCGTGCGATTTTGCTCGTCAAATGAGCCGTTCGTAGAACCGGCGGCACGTGGAGCCTCAGCCCCACCGAGCCGGCCCACCTTCACCATCCTTGAGCCCGGCCTCATGACCAGCGTGCAGGATCTCGGTCGGCCGGGCCAGCGGGCGGCAGGCGTACCCAGCGGAGGTGCGGCCGATTCCTTTTCTGCACGGCTGGCCAACCTGCTGGTCGGCAACCCAGCCGGGGCTGCCTTGCTTGAGTTCAGCCTGGTTGGCCCGACGCTCCGGTTCGAAACCGACTCAGTTGTTGCCCTCACCGGCGGTACGGTCCCTGGCCTGCCGGCGCTGCGGCCCTTCTGCATACAGGCTGGCGAAACGCTTTCCATCGGCCATCTCACGGCTGGCTGCCGTGGCTATCTGGCAATCGCTGGGGGCATCGACCTGCCCCCCGTTCTAAAGAGCCGGGCAACCTACATTCCCGCTACCTTGGGTGGTCTGGATGGTCGGCTGCTTTCGCCTGGTGATGCCCTCGCAACTGGCCGTCCCCTGGTCACCACAGTCAAGGGCAACTGGCAACTCGATCCCCAACTGACTGCCCTACCAGCCTCTGACACAGCCTGCACCCTGCGCTATATTCCTGCAGTTGAACCTGACATTCCACATGGACTACATCTGCAACTTGAGCAGACACCTTTTGGGGTAACCTCCCGTAGTGACCGGATGGGCCTGCGGCTGAGCGGCAGGCTTTCACCTCCAGCCTCGAGTGGCGTTTCCCTCGCCGTTCTGCCCGGCACGATTCAACTTCCTCCTGATGGCCATCCCATTCTGCTCCTGACTGATGCCCAGACCATTGGTGGGTACCCAGTCTTGGGGCAGGTAATCGCGGCCGACCTCCCGTTGACCGGCCAGTTACGGTCAGGCCATACCATTCGGTTTGAGCCGACCACGCTCGAGACCGCCCATCAACTATTGCAGAAACAACACGACACGCTGGTGACCGTCCAACGCGGCCTGGCCTCCTGCCTTGAAACGCAACAACACCACAACCCATGACGCCCACCCGCAGCATTGATCTTAACTGTGACCTCGGAGAAGCCGCCGGCCATGATGCTCAGGTTATGCCGCTGATCAGTTCGGCCAACATCGCCAGTGGTGGCCATGCCGGTGACCGCAAGACAATGACCGAAACGGTGATGCTCGCCCGTGAACATGGCGTCGCCATTGGCTGTCACCCCGGCCATGCCGACCGTTCCCACTTCGGCAGGCGGATGCTGCCGATCAGCCCGACCGCTGCGGCCGACCTAGTCGCGGGCCAATTGGCGTCTCTCGCTGAAATTGCTGGCGATGACCTCCGGCATCTGAAACTTCATGGCGGTCTCTACCATCAGGTGGGCAATGATGAGCCGCTGGCTATCGCCATGAGCCGACGCCTCGCAGCCGACTGGCCGCATCTTCTGCTCTTTGCCGCCTCCGGCAGTCGGCTCGCCACCATTGCCCGTAACGAGGGACTGAGCGTTGCGGTCGAGGCCTTCGCCGACCGTCGCTACACGGCTAGCGGCAGCCTCTTGCCCCGCAGTGATGCCAGAGGCCTCATCACAGACCCCGAGACCGCCGCCGCCCAGGCGGTGGCGATTGCCACAACCGGCTGCCTTCAGGCCGCTTGCGGTTCAGATCTTTTCCTCTCGGCCGACACAATCTGTGTTCATGGCGATGGCCCCGACCCAGTTGCCCACCTGAGGGCCATCCACGAAGCATTTGCGAACGCTCGTATTTTGATCCAGCAGCCGGCAGCGACAACTTCGAATGAGTAATCGCAACCAGATGAGTAAGACCTGATGCTTGAACTGTTGTTTCCGCTGCTCTTCTTTCTTCAACTGCAGTGGCTTTCGGTTATTGCCGGCATGCTCTGGGGGCGTCTTTCTGGAAGGCTGGATAGCCAGGCGTTCACTCATCGGATCAGCATTGCTGCCCTGCTCACCACTCAGGCATGCGGTTCGGCGCTGCTCATATCCCAGATGGCATGTGGGCAGGCAGCGAATGCCGTCATCCAAGGCGTCGGAAGCGTCTGCCTTTGCATACTAGGTGGCTTCATAAGCAGCCGCGTCCTGCCAGACCTTACGACGGGTTGGTTTGCTGTCATTTCCGTCGGAGGTAGCGCTGTCTTATATGGATGGCAGTACATGCTTACGGTCAACTACTGGAGCATGGAGTGGCTGATGCTGTTCCTGCTTCCAACAATTGGCCTATTCTTGCTGGTGGGAGTCGCAAAGATTGTCAACATTTTCGTTGAGACGTTGGACTCCTCCTCCAACCCAAGTCTCCAGCGTTTCCTCAGCCTGATACTCATTGGCCTGGGGTATCTTATTTTCACCATCATTGCCACATTTGCTGCTGCGATTGCCTTTGACTGTGGCATTTAATTGCCACCGAGTTAGTCGCCCGGCAACGTCACCGAGGCCGGCAACGGCCACGGTGGGCCTGTCACACGCCGCACCGTTCCATCCCAAGAAACCCCCCGGCGCAAGCCGGGGGATCGGCCCGCTGTTCAAGCCCTGTGACCGGATGGGTCGATAACCCCATCACGACTTCACTCGTCTGACCAGCCGGCTTTTCGTTCACCACCCACTGGCTTCCCGACGCCTGCCATGCCCATTCCTTCCGTTCGCAGAATGGCCGGCCATATCGGCCTCGCTCAGGCGGCCCACCGGCTGCGGAAGGCCGATCAGGATCAGGTTAGCCGGCAGGCACGTCGGCATCTCATTGAACGCATGGGAAAGATGCGTGGCCTGCCGCAGAAACTCGGGCAGCTCATCAGCTTTTCTTCAGCCCGCGAAACGACCGATCCTCTCGCCGCCGCCGACTACGCCTTGCTGCAAGAGCAGGCCGAGCCGTTGCCGCTTGAGGTTGTCCAGCCCCTGCTTGAAGCTGCCTGGGGACGTCGGCTTGAAGATGTCGTTGAATCGATTGAGCCTCATGCCCATGCCGCCTCACTCGGACAGGTGCATCAGGCCACCCTCAAGGATGGGCGCTCGGTCGCCATCAAGGTGCAGTACCCCGGCATCCACGAGGCTGTTCTGGCCGACCTCAAAATTCTTGGCTGGCTCAGTGCCCCGGTTGGTGGTCTGCGACGTGGCTTTAACCTCGCTGCCTATCGGGAGGTCATCCTCAACGATATGCAGCAAGAACTCGACTACGCTGTCGAGGCAGAGAACCAACGTCAGTTCACTACCTTTGCCGCCAGCCACCCGTTCCTGCAGGTTCCACAGGTCATTGATGAATACTCAACGCCGACGGTGCTCGTCAGTGAATGGCGAGAGGGTGAACACTGGCAGGCGGTTCGAGAGAATTGGCCAGAAGACCAACGCCACCAGTTAGCCCGCGGGCTGCTTGACTTCTTTTTGGAAAGCCTTTTCGACCAGGGGCTCCTCCATGCTGACTGGCATCCGGGAAATTTGCGGTTCCTGCGACAGTCAGGCGGCCCACAGTTGTTGCTTTATGACTTCGGCTGCGTCTATCGCCCTTCACAAACTGAGCAACTGGCACTCCTCCGCCTGATCAAGGCAACACAGGACGGGAGCGAGCCGCCGCTGCCGCTCATGCTGGCACTCGGTTTTCAACGTGAGTACCTCGAGCCTTTTGCCGACAAACTGCCGGCACTCTGCAGGCTGCTGTTTGAGCCGTTCTGCGTCGACTATGCCTACCCGGTTGGCCGCTGGCGGCTTGCAGAACGAACTGCTGACATCCTCGGTGACGACCGGCTGAACTTTCGGATCGCAGGCCCGCCGGCAATGATCTTTCTGTTGCGGGCCTTCCATGGCCTGGCCTACTACCTTGAGGGCCTGCAGGCAGACATTGTCTGGCGATCAATCTGGCCAGTCATTTTCCAGCCTGGCCCGCTTCCTGAAAATGCAGGTTCGGGAGTATGACCAGACCAAGGTGCAGCTCAGCTTCAACGCCTCGCGGATCGACGACCTCGACAGCCTGCTCGACGAACCCGTGAAGCAGAAAATTCACGAGCAGGGCATTGCCCTGGACGACATTGTTCGAGATGTCCGGCGGCGTGGCTATACACCGGGCCCCGTCTTCGAACTTCAGGCCGACAGCAAGACCGTCAGGGTCTGGCTGGAATGACCTCCTTAGCCAGCTCTTGCAGGTAGTCACGCGACCAGCTCGTTACTGGCTTGGTAGCGTGAGCACCTGGCCCTGTGCAACGAGCCGGTCACGGAGCACGGGGTAGGCAAGCTGCTGAACAGGAATGTCTTGCCTTGCCGCCAGTGCTGCGGCGACTCCAGTCCCCTGACCGATCACCATCCAGGTGCCCTCAATCCGCAAGGACGACATGCCCACATGCGTGCAGGAAAGGGCGACAGGCACCAGAAGATTGTCGCACTGGTCTGGCTTGGGGAGCACGGCACGATAGGGAACGTGATAGGCGAAGCCCTGGCCGCGGCCCTTTCGGACCGGATAAATCGTTCCTTCATTCACTACGCCCCCTCCCTTCACCGCCACCCGGCGGCAGTCATGGGAGTCGATCGGAAAGGATGAAATCGCAATCGGGTCATCCTTTGTTGGTTGATCCATGATGTCTTTCTGACTGATCACATACATCCCCCGCAGCCGACGCGACTCACGCACATAAAGCGCCGGAGAGAAATGCCCGTACTCGGCGAACTCGTCTTTGCAAAAGCCCCAAACTGCATGCTTGTCCCGCAACGCCTTGGGAATCGCGGGATCATGCGTCAGAAAGTGGATGAACTCCAGTGTGTACTGTTTGTGGGCTTCCCAGATCTTCTGGCGGCCTTCCTCATCAGCCTCATGCCAGCCGACTCCGCCACCAACCAAGCCAAGGGAGAACTGCCGGTTGATTGAGTTGTTGCCGTCAAACTTTCCCCCAGGCAACGGGTACGGGTCAAAGCCAATCAAATTGGGATTGCCCCCCGCTTTGAGATACCGCCGAATGATCTCAAAGCGTGCCGGATCATAATGATCTGGCTCGATCATTGACACTTTATTTCGAGGGTCTTTGGTGAGGCAAAGCCGAAAGCTGTAGGTCATCATGTTGGTATCACCGGCCGCCTCATCCTCACGTGCTGTCGCTGTCACCAGTGGCAGCGGATTACCTGCCGCATCAAACCCATCAATGGCCATCCCCGACTTCGGATACTGCTTCCCCGCCAGCGGTTCGCCAAAGGCATCACGCCCCTCGCGGCCAATTGTCCAATCAACACCCGCGGCGGCGAGCAGATCGCCCTCATAACTGCCATCGATGAACACACGCCCAGTGAATTTTCCCCGCTTGGTGATCACCGTACGGATTCGTGGCCCTGTCTTTTCAACCGACAGAAGATCCTGATCGACCAGCACGGTCACACCAGCCTCATCGAGCATGGCCCGGGTTACCCGCATGGCAACATGGGGCTCATAGGTCCAGCG
>RGBY01000154.1 GCA_009919445.1 Planctomycetia bacterium | reverse complement strand
GGGCAAGGGCAAAGTTGGTATCGATGTTCCGGATCGCCTCGACGAGGGCATGAGAGACCTCGAGCTCTTCATCCTGAAGCTGGGCCCGGGCCTTGGCCAGTTGCAGCTGGTGATGCCGCACCGTGGCCAGTTCGCGACGGAAGCCCAAGGGCATAAGGAACTGGGCCCCCGCCTGCCACTCTTGAAACTCACCTTGTAGAAGCGTGGCGTAGGCATTGGTTCCTTCGAGCGGATCAGCTCCGTCGGCACCGTAGGAATTATTGGCACCCAGCAGATCGTGCCCCATGCCGAGGAACCGCCAGCGACCAACCAGATCAAGCCGGGGCAGTACCAAATTCTTGGCTGCGGTGAGTTCCAGCTCCCGCTGTTTGATTCGCCACTTCTGCCGACGAAGTTCTGCCGAGCGGGAGAGCGCTTCGACCAGTGACTGCTGCCAGTCAAAGGTGACCCGGGCTGTGGTCGGCTCATCAGCTGGCCGAATCAGCCGTCCATCGGAGGCTGAAATACCCATCATGTACCGCAGCCGATTTTCGGCACTGTAGACCAGATTGAGTGAGGTCTCGACCGCACTGCGAAAGAAGAAATACTGTTCGCGTGCCTGGGCTTCCTTATCGGCCTCGCCACCCCGTGACTGCTCAACGTAGAGGGCATGCACACGCCGCCAGGCCTCAAGTGAACTGTCGCGGCCAATCTTCCGAGCTTCCAGATCACGGAACGCGAAATAGAGCTCCCAGTAGGCCTGCTCAGTGTCGCTGATCAAGTTGCGAACTCCGATTTCAAAGTCAGCCAGAGAAATGTCGGCATTGACCCGGGCAAGCAGCACACCACGGAAGTTTGGTCGGCCATAGAGATTCTCGAAAGAGTCGGGACCAGCAATACGGTTGTAGGTCAGCCCCGCTCCCTGCAGCAACGGCTGCTGGAAGGAAAAGTCATAGTTCGTCGTCCATGTTGACGGCACTCCAGTTTGTCGAATTGGAGAGTTGTTGTTGTCAAACAGGGTCTCATTAGACACGCCAAAGGTAGCACCGGTTGCTGTTCGCTTCTGCAGGCCCGATGTCCAGTTGCCAGTGTCACCAAGCAGATGCTGCTGAAAGATGATGGTTCCCGGACCACCAACATTCTGGGGTCGATCCTGCCGTTCCCACGTCAATGAACTCGACAACTGGACGTCAAACTGAGCCAGCGCACTCTCGACACCCCGAAAGGGGTCGGTCTCAACAAGAGCCGGGTCATAAACGGTTGGAGTGGCATCGGGTGCAGTCAGCAACGAGACCGGTGGTTCACCTGTCTGAGGCCGGGGCCCGCCAAAACTGCTGAACCGTCCACCAAGATTTCGTAGCACCTTGCCATTTTCAAGCGCCGTGCGGATGGCATCCTCAAGGGTGAGTTCCCATATCTCTTCAAACTTGGAATTCGTCAGCGTCAGGGGCTCAATGGTGCCAGCCGCCTCATTGAGTGGTTCTTGGCAGGTGTCGGGGTACTCAATCTTTTGCACCGCACCGACATAGTGGGAGAGATCACCATCCTCAAAAAAGTAGAATGGCTGCCGGGGTGCACAGCCACTGGCCACCATCATGATGATGGTGGCAACAGCCCAGAGTTGTCGCAGCAGGCTATTCACGGGGATGATCGTTTCGATGGCGGTTGTGCTGGCGTTGTGACTCGTTGGTTGGCGTAAGCCGCCCAACTGCCACTTGATGTCAAACAAACCGCCGCTGCGCCCTGGAGGGAAGGCCTGCCCGGGATGGTCGTCACCGGAATCGGTCACGACGCTCTCACCCGTTATGGGCCTTCGTGATGCGGTACCCCCCGGACCACATCCGCTGATTCGCACGCCCCAGGGCGCAGCGACAGCACAACTGGTATCGACGCCGTGACCGGCAAACTTTCACTAACCGTCACGAGGTCACTGGGGTCTGCCCAGAAGAGAGTCAATGTGCAGAACCTAGAGAGGCCAGCGGGATGACGCTTTTTCAACAGCCTTCCCATCTTCACTCCGTACAAATCTCGCGGCAGCACCGGGGATGCCCTCCACCAGCGGGAGGCCTTCACCGGGGCCCAGCACGCTGAGAGTAGTGGCGACCGCGTCAGCCTGCGTGGCAGTAGGGGCAATCACGGTCACGCCGGTCGGGCCAATCACCCCGAGGCCCGTCCTTGGATCGACAATGTGGCTGTAGCGGACGCCGTCAATAACAACTGCCTGGAAGGCGTCGCCAGAGGTGGTAATCGCGGCATCAACCAGGGTGACAACACAGGGCCGCTGTGGGGCCTCGGCTTGCTGCTGAGGCTGTCGGCCGAGTGGATCAAGCCTGACCTGCCAGCCTGCTTTCCCGGGTGGGCAGCCAATCACACCAATGTCACCCGAGGCATCAACCATCGCCACCGTGATGCCATAGGTCTGCACAACCGCCAACGCCCGATCAATGGCAAAGCCCATCCCGATGCCTCCTAGATCGAGCCGCATGCCGGGCCGATGCAGGCACACAGCCTGCTGCCTCTGGTGCAACGTGAGCGTGTTAGGGCCGACTGCGCGTCGAGCCTGATCGAGTTGATCCGGTGCTGGCAGCCGGCCGGACTGACGGGCCTGCCGCCAGAGCGTGGTGAGGGGACCAACCGTCGGATCGAAAGCCCCACCACTCTGCTCTCGCAGGGCAACCGCCTGGACGAGCACCTGCCAGAGATCGTCCCCGACTGAAACAGGCTGAGCGGTTGGGGCTGCTGCCGAGAGTCGACAGAGTTCACTTGTCGGCAGGTAGTCCGATAGCACCTGCTCAAGCCGTGAAACCTCATCGAGCGCAGCCTGCACTTGTGGACTGAGGGGCATCACGTGGAATCACCTGTCACGATCACTTTTGACTGTACGCCCTTGAGAAGCGTCCCGCGGCTTGATGTGCCACTCGATGCTTCTCCTGCCTTGCGGGCACGGGTGGAGCGGTTCCAGGCGGCCATCGCCCAGCATGGTACCCGCAACACGTACTATCTTACCGACGCTGCCTGCACATTCCGATTCACCAACGACCCGGAGTCAGGCTGGGTGCGGTTTCGGTTCGAAGGCACCGTGATCACCGATGATGCTGACAGTCGGGCCATTGGCAGTGATCTGCAGGTCTGCCTCGACACCGAAACCTGCGACTGGCTCACCCAGCCAGTGGTTGCCTGGCTGGGGCAGACGGTCGACCAGGCGGTGCAGGTTGAGTTCAACCGCTACATTGCCGCCGGTGATCTCTCCAAGGCGATTGAGCGACTCGAGCAGGAACAGGCAGCCAGCGATGCTGCCGGCGGCTTTCTCGGCATGAACCTCTAATCGAATAATCGAGAACTCCCCATCTCCTTCGTGCAGCAACCAGCACAGCAACCAGCACAACAAAAAAGAACAGCAGGTGCCGGCATGACTCCATCGCCACGATGCCCAATCTGTGGTGGGGAAACCCACGAAATTCGTGCGAAGCTTCACACCGGCCGCCAGCACCACCAGCAGATTCGACACAACCCGACGAGATGAAGCCGGGCTGAGTTTTCGGATCGCGAAGACTCGATCTCTTTCAGGGTGCTTACTGGCGGCGCAAGGATTGCCGCTCAGTGAAAGGCTTTGGTCCACCCGGTAAGCCGCTGGCGGAAACGACCGCTTGCCGGACAACCACTGCGGGATTCGCCTTGTACGCCAATGTGTATCCGCACCCAAAGCCCCCAAGGGTGGCAGTGACAGGAACCCTTGTCGGAATTCAAAAAGGAGTTTGAAGACAATGCAGAGGAAGTCCCCGTGGCTGCATTTTTTGGTAGCAGCAAGTCTCTCCACAGCCGGCATCCATCTGCCCGCCGGCCAAACTCTCGCCGCTGGCAGACACCACGTCAGCTGCACGGCATGGCACCCGACAGATCTCACCGAGACGGAACAACTCAGGCGACCTTATGCCGTCATGGTTCCAGAGCAACGCACGAAAACCATTACCACGACGGTGCCACGACTTGTCTCAGAGGTCCGGCGCGTCGAGAAACGCGTGAAGGTGCCCGTCATCAAAACGATTGAAAAGCCCTACACGGTAATCGTGCCTGTACGCACAGAGAAGACCGTTACCCGCACGGTCCAGGTGCCCTGGATCGAGGAAATTCAGGAAACCTATCAGGTGCGGGTGCCGGCCATCGAAGAGGGAACCAGACTGCGAACGGTCATCAAGCGGGTGCCCGTGCAGACCACAAAGGCTGTCACCTATCAGAGCGGCCACTGGGAAACAGAGACAAAACAGGTTGCCATCAGGCCGGTTGCCGCTGCCAGTTCCGACCTCGCAGCCAGCCAGCCCAGGAGCCGGCAAACTGTCCAGCACCGGAAGTGGGTCCCCACCACCGAAACCCGAGAAGTCCCTGTGACGATGTGGCGATGCGAGCAGGAAGAAGTGCCATTCACCTTTCGTCGCAAAATCTACCGCCAAGAGGAACGCACCCGCACCCGGCACGTCCGCCGCTGGCGTGAAGAAAAACGCACCCATACCATCTGGGTGACCAAGCGTGTTCCTGAAACCCGCACCCGGAAGGTCCAGCTGAAAAGCTGGAAGTGGGAAACCCGCAGCGAGCAGGTTGTGATCAACCGGCGTGTGCCAGAAACACATACCGAAGAAGTCTGTTACACAGTGATGGTACCGAAAGTAAAGCCGTGCCAAGTGATCACGGCCTCAGGTACGAGGCCAGCAGATGCACCTGAGGCTACCTCCACGACGCTCTCTCAGAAACCGCTTGATCAGGCACCAGCGGTGGTGCCATGCAGCCTGGTCAGACCAACCTCGACAACCGCTTGCCAGCCGCAGGCACGACCCCGGCGACGCTTCATCTGTGGCCGCCACCAGTTCCGCCGCTGGCATTTGCGGCGAAGCGGCCGCTAGGCCACCCTTGTTCTGCAGGCTGCCAGAGGCTGCCGTTCGGTTCTTTCGGTCGCTTCTCTCTGGTTTCGCTTGCAGTTGGGCAGGTGAGTGAATAGCGTGGCAGGTGGACTGACAACGGTGCCCCGTGGAGAAGAGGCCGATGCGTTACTGGCTGATGAAGAGTGAACCGGAGGCCTTTTCCATTCAGGATCTCGCCCGGAGCCCTCGCAAGACGACCTGCTGGGAAGGGGTCCGGAATTATCAGGCCCGCAATTTTCTCCGTGAGATGAAACGGGGTGACCGGGCAATCTTCTATCACTCTAATGCCAAGCCACCGGCTGCCGTTGGCATCGTTGAGGTTGTCAAAGAGGCCTACCCCGATCACTTCGCCTGGCAAGAAGGACACAAGTACGAGGACCCGAAGGCCGCGCCTGAAAAACCAATCTGGACGATGGTCGATGTCAAACTGGTCGAAATCTTCCCTCGCGAAATCGCCCTGGACGAACTTCGGGGGGTGAAGGCACTGGAAGGCCTTGAGCTTCTTCGCCGCGGCAGCAGGCTGTCGGTTCACCCCGTTTCTGCAGCCCACTTCAAGGTCTTCCAGCGACTCGCCGCCAAGGTGGCTCCGGCATCCGCCTGACCCCACAACCACAGCCAGCACCAGCGACCAGGAAGACCGACACCGCCAGCCACCCACCCTGTTAGCCCGCGGCATACTCCCGCCCGGTGCCTGCCCATGCCCTGTCAGTTTGATGCACCATCGACGCGGTTAAGCCAGCAGCCCCTTCCCAGTTCGCTTGCCTGGATCACTGAGGCCTTAGATGGTCTGGCCACAGAAAATCTGCTTCGGCCCCGGCGGAAGCGTGAGGGACGCCAGGCGGCGACAGTCATGCTGGATGGCCAGTCGCTGCAGAACTTCGGTGCCAACGACTACCTCGGCTACGCCGGAGATCCACGCCTCGTGAAAGCGGCTGCCAAGGGGGCCTGCGCTGAAGGAGCCGGAGCCGGGGCCAGCCCGCTGGTCAGTGGCCACTCTCCTATCCATGAGGCACTTGCTGCCGATTTAGCCGCCGCAGCATCCGTCTGAACAAGCGCATCTTTCAGTTGCATGTAGGCTTCAATTGCCGAGGTCTCTAAAGTTTGTGATGTGCTAGATTCTTCTGAGCTTGATGCATTTTGTTTACTCCTGTCACTGCATGCTAGTAACACCATGCAGATGATTAATGTGAATAAGGTTTTCATATTCGATTTGTATTTACTGTTATTTAAGTTCTTCTTCCACGTTTCCGCAGGTGAGCATCACGTCCCCAAAATAAGGATTGAGAATCTC
>RGBY01000153.1 GCA_009919445.1 Planctomycetia bacterium | reverse complement strand
CCGGTCCGCTCGCTCCCGCTCGCGGCTTGCATGACTCTCCCTCCCCAGAAAGCCCCCGGTGGAAACCGGGGGATCGGGCTCACTGCAAACGCAGGATCGCGGCAAACTCGGCAGTTCTCTGCGACAGCTCGTGCGGCAGGCAGCCTCTAGCCCTCGTCCCCCGCCCGCAGCATGTCGTCGACACGCGGCTGCCAGTCGACAATCTCAGCGCTACTGAAATAGATGCCGATCTCACGAGCCGCTGACTCAGCAGAATCAGAGGCGTGCACCAGATTCATCTGGCGACTGGCTGAGAAGTCGCCGCGGATCGTGCCGGCGGTTGCCTTCAGGCCGCTGGTTGCTCCCAGCATGTCGCGGATGACCCGCACCACTTCAAGCCCTTCATAGATCGCCGCCACCACCGGTGCGGACGTGATGAACGACTCAAGGCTCGGATAGAACGGCTTTTCGACATGCTCAGCATAGTGCTGCTTGGCCAGTTCTGGCGTGACGCGAAGCATCTTCAAGGCGACCAGCCGCAGGCCCTTGTCCTCAAAGCGGCTCATTACTTTGGTTAGCAGGCCCCGCTCAATACAGTCGGGCTTGAACATCCCGCCGTCTCCACACCCGACTTCCACCGGGCTGACAAGACGACAAACCAGTGGTCTTTTACCCTAGCCTTACCAGCTGCCGCCAGCCCAAGTCGCGTATCTTCCGGCCTCCGACTAATAGCCTGAGGTTGCGGCAGCAAGCCCTGTCTTTCTAGAGTTCCTCACCAGTTCGGCTGCTAGAGCATGTAGCGGCCGACCGGTTTTTGCCCCCCTTGCCTGCGTCACTTGCTGCTCACGGTGCCGTTCCAAGGTGCTGCTCCCACAATGCCTTCACCCCGCCTTACTGCATTCCGAGCCTGGCTGATCACTGCTGCCGTTGTGCTGGCCATAACGGGGGCAGCCGGCGCTGACGAGCCGGCAATCGACCCCACCAGCCTGAGCAGCTTTACTCGAGCCATTCAGCCGCTGTTGCTCAACCACTGCGCAACGGGGGCCTGTCATGGCGGGGACACTGCAGCAGCACCACAACTCCGTCGCGGGCCAGTCGGTGGCTTGGCCAATCGGACGACAACCCTGGCAAACCTGCAAAGCATTACGAAGGCGGTCGCCGACGCTGGCGGCAGCCAGGCATTCCTTCACAAGGTTCTCACCGGCCACGAGCCGAATCCATCACCCCGTCGCGGCACTCCCCTCTCACTTTCCGACCATGAACGGCAACTGCTACAGACCTGGCTGGCCCTCAGCCTGCCCGACACCGGCAGCCACACTACCGCCGCTGGGCAAGCGTCGATGACCACCGCCGCCACACCGGTCGGCTTTGATGCTCCACTGACAACCCCAACGCCGCCCCGCGCAGCCGCACTGCCTTTGGCCCCATCGCCTCGCAAGCCCAACCGCTTTCGCAGCATGTTGGAGCGAGCCGCCAATCCGCTGCAGTTGCCACCACCCCGGGTAACGAAAGGCCTCGACCTCGAAAAGGTACTGCCCGAAACGTTTCCACCACTGCCCGAAGACACCGGGCTGGCGTCACCGGCTCAGCAGAACTGACTTTCCTGCTATTCCAGACGAATGGCCCCAGAGCGAACCCCACTGAGAAACTCACGATTGCCTTCCAAGAGATCGGGGTGAGAGGCTAACTGCTCTAGCGTCAGCCAGAAAATCTCGTCCACCTCTACAGGATCGGGCACCAGGGTGACGGCCTCTTCGAGTTCGACAGTCCACCAGGCGAGGGCTGTGCCCCAAGCGGTGACACTTCGCCAGACACGCTGCACTGGTCTAACAGGAGCGGCCAGTTCTTCCAGGCATTCTCGCACTACGGCCTCGTGGTCCGCTTCTCCGGCCTCGATGTGCCCGCCCGGAAAACAGACTTGCCCCCCGGCCCGCAGCGTGGGGCCTCGACGGATTGCCAGAAAGTGTTCACCCCGCCGTGCGATCGCAACCACGCCATGGCCCCGTAGCACTCTTTCTACACCTGGGGCATGGGGTATTTCGGCCATGTGAACGTTCCTTCCGTGCCGTCGGTGGTAGTTTTCAGCCGGTCTACTCACGAGAACTTCGGCGGGCAGCGAACAATTTCCCTGCTAGAATACCGAACACACGGGCTGTCCGCCTGCCTCCGCACCCTGGCGAGCCCCGCCAAGCCTCAAGACCTTCGTTCCAAAACGGTTGCTGCTTCTTTTTGCACCCTTTGCCCCCCACCCCTTGAGAGGATCGTTGCCTGATGTCGAACGCGCCGACGCCTGGACCGGCCAACCGCCCCACGCCACCTTCCGCCGGACCACAGCTGTTCGGCAAGCCGATGGGCGGGCCGGCGGTCATTTTGGTGCTGCTGCTTGGCCTAGCCTTTGTGACCGTGCTCATGCGAGCACAGACAGGTGGGCCTGTTCCTATCAGTTACGACCAGTTCATCCGCGAGGTCGAGGCTGACAACGTCAGCAGCGTAGAAATCGTCGGCGAGACAGTCAGAGGCAGTTTCAAAACAGCCCCTCCCAAGGAACGCATTCCAGACGCTGACGAGACCGGTCGTTTCTCGGTGGAGGTATCACGCTATCTCGTGGGCGATGGCCTCGACAGTTTGCTGCTGGACCACAACGTCCGTACCACCGTCAAACAGCCGACCGATGGCACCGGCTTTCTGCTCGGGCTCTACCTGCTGGTGCCGCTGCTCTTGATGGTTGCCTTCTGGAGCACCATGCGGCGGGCACGCGACCCGTTGGGTGGCTCTGGTTTTCTGGGTGGGTTCACCAAGTCGCCCGCCAAGCGATTTTCGAGTGAAGACAAGCAGGCCACCTTTGCCGACGTGGCTGGCCTCGAAGGCGTGAAGGAAGACCTCAAAGAGATTGTTGACTTTCTCAAAGACCCAAAGAAGTTCCAGCGGCTTGGTGGCCGAGTGCCAAAGGGCGTTCTGCTGATGGGCCCACCGGGAACGGGCAAGACTCTGCTGGCTCGGGCGGTCGCCGGTGAGGCTGGCGTGCCATTCTTCTCAATCTCGGGCAGTGAGTTCATTCAGATGTTTGTTGGCGTCGGGGCATCGCGGGTCCGCGACCTGTTCAAGACGGCCAAGGAGGCGGCGCCGGCCATCCTGTTCATTGACGAAATTGATGCCGTTGGCCGAGTGCGTGGGGCAGGCCTTGGTGGCGGTCACGATGAACGCGAGCAGACGCTGAATCAGATTCTCAGCGAAATGGATGGCTTCAGCCCCACCGAGTCGGTCATTGTGCTGGCGGCCACGAACCGGCCCGATGTTCTCGACCCCGCCCTGCTGCGGCCCGGTCGGTTTGACCGCCATGTGACGGTTGACCGCCCCAACCAGAAGGCCCGGGTCGCCTTATTCAAGGTGCATACCAAAAACGTGCCGCTGGCTGATGATGTCGACCTTGAGCGTGAGGCTGACGGCACTGTTGGCCTGACTGGCGCTGACATTCGCAACCTCGTCAACGAGGCGGCACTCTGGGCGACCCGCCAGGACAAAGACAAGGTTGAGTCAGCTGACTTTGACCATGCTCGTGACAAAATCCTGATGGGTCCGAAACGCGAGGAAGTGCTGGCAGGTCGTGAAAAGAAGATGACTGCCTATCACGAGGCCGGTCATGCCCTGGCCAGCTGGCTGCTGCCGGGTGTCGACAAACTGCACAAGGTGACCATTATCCCTCGGGGCCGCGCCCTCGGCGTGACACAGCTAGTGCCGGAAGAAGACCGCATGAACATCGGTGAGTCAGACCTGCACAACCGGCTGGCCTTCATTTTGGCTGGTCGGGCTGCTGAGAAACTTGTGTTTGGCGAGTATTCAGCCGGTGCGGAAAACGATCTCATGCAGGCCACACGACTAGCCCGCAAGATGGTCTCTAACTGGGGCATGAGTGAGCGGGTCGGGCCGCTCGCCTGCCAGACCGCCAACGAACACCCCTTCCTTGGGCGTGATGTCTACGAGCAACGTGATTTCAGTGAGCATACCGCTCAGGTCATCGACGAAGAGGTGACAAGAATTCTTGGTGAAGCAGCTGACCGGGCCGATCACCTGCTTGCCGAGAATCGTGACAAACTCGACACGCTCTCGGCTGAACTGGAGTCACGGGAGATGCTCGATGACAGTGAGGTCGCTGAGGTCATTGGCCCCGCCGTCCCCCGAAGTTCGGCCAGTTGATCATTGCCCGCACGGCTAGATTTTTCGCGAAGCCGGCCGTGCTGCGTGTCCGCTCGCTTCCGCTCGCGGCTTGCATGATTCAGCCTGCTAGCCGTTACACTTCACGTCGCACACGCTGCACCCGCCATTCACTCACCTCTACAGGATCCATTAATGCTCTCCCACGCCGTCTATTTCACGCTCAAAGATCAGTCCCCCGCCGCTATCGACAGGCTGATTGCCTCCTGCCGGGAACACCTCTCGGGACACCCTGGTGTCGCCTCCTTCAGTGTGGGTCGCTGTGCCGCCTACGATCGGCAGGTAAACGACCGGAGCTTCGACGTGGCACTTGAGCTGATCTTTGAATCTCACGCAGCCCACGACACCTACCAGACATCCGAGCGGCATCAGCACTTCATTGCTGACAATGCTGACTCTTGGGCACAGGTCCGTGTCTTTGATGTCGATCTCGATGCCTTCGAGCAGGCAGCCACCACCTGAACGGTCAGACCACCCGTCCCCGTGACACCGCAATCTGACCACCAAAGCAGACATCGACATCGCTGCCCGGCTGTCGCGGCCGATCCTGATACCGCCCCCGATACTGCCAGCCATCTGCCCCATCGGCAAAGGCTAATGGCAGCGGTGATGGATCAATCTGGCAGCGAACGATCGCCGGCAAGGCGTCTGGCTGCGGGCTGCTTGGGTGGGGCAGATTGATGTTGAAAAACTCGCCTGAGGCCAGGGGCGTATCAACAGCAACAGCCTGCAGCACCGCTTCCGCCCAGGCGGTAGTCACCGACCAGTCGATTGGCTCACCCCGGCGGTGGTACTGCGACAGTGCCATGGCCGGCCAGCCATGCAGGGCTGCCTCACGGGCGGCGGCCACCGTGCCAGAATGGTGAATATCGACCCCGAGGTTCCCGCCGGCATTGATGCCGGAAAGCAGCCAGACGGGTCGGGGCAGATCGAGCGTTGCCACTGCCAGACGCACACAGTCAGCCGGTGTGCCATCAACGCAGTAGCGATCAACGCCCACCTGCGTCAGTCGCAGTGACCGATCGACCGTCACCCGATGCCCACAGCCCGAATGCGGCTCCGCCGGTGCCACCACGACCACGCGATCTGTCAGGCTGCCGGCAGCCTGCTCGAGGGCAGCCAGCCCAGCGGCATCAATGCCGTCATCATTCGTGAGCAGAAACATCGGGTGTCTTTCTGAATGAGGCGTTGCAAGCCTGCGGTTGTACCCAACCGAGAAATATCTGCCCACATCACGTCGATTCCCCAAAACGATGACTGCCAAGAACCAGCCACCCCCGGGAACTTCAGGCACAGCGGAGCATGGCACCGATCATCGACCAGACACCATCGGCAGCCGCAGCAGCGGCACGACAAACGTGCCCACCGTCAGTCTGCTCTCCACCGGCCTCCCGGTCAGGCAGGGCAAGATTCGTCACCACAGAAACAGCCACTACCCGCATGCCGTAGGCTGCCGCTGCAACTGCCTCTGGAACCGTCGACATCCCAACCACATCAGCCCCCAGTTTCCGTAGCATCCGGTATTCGGCTCGCGTTGGGAAACGGTGGAAAGCGGTTCGTCGTAGACCGAACAGCCGTGAGCCGGCTGCGGGCCAAAAGGCCGCTGGCCCCGCCGCACCAGATCAAGGTGATCGTTCAGCACCACCAGTTCACCGACCGTAAGGCCCGGGGTGAGCCCGCCGGCAGCATTCGTAATGAGCAGGCGGTTGATGCCAATCGCTGCCAGGAGGTCAACGCCCCGCACCAACATGGCCAGCGGGTGCCCCTCATAGGCATGAACCCGGCCTTGCAGCATCACCACGCGATGCCCCTGGCAGTCGCCCCAAGCCAGCCGACCGGCATGGCCGAGGGCTGATGCCCGTGGTAGCCAGCCGATTTCGGCGGCCGCCACCGATTGCTCACCCTCGAGCCGATCGACCAGATCTCCCATGCCAGTTCCCAGAATCACGCCCAGCCGAGGGCTCGCGTTAAAAAAGCCGCTGCGTTCAAGCCCTGCGGCAAGTACTCGC
>RGBY01000152.1 GCA_009919445.1 Planctomycetia bacterium | reverse complement strand
CCCTTCAACATTGGCTATGACTACGACGCCTACGACGATACGCGTTCCAGCGAAGACTACCTTGACTGGTCAAAACGCTGGATGAGTGAACTCTGCCGGGTACTCCGGCCAGACGGCACCTTCTGGCTGGCAATTGGTGATGAGTACGCGGCTGAGTTAAAGGTGCTGGCGACCCGTGAACTGGGGCTCACCTGCCGTAGTTGGGTCATCTGGTACTACACCTTCGGAGTGAATTGTCGGCAGAAGTTCAGCCGCTCGCATGCTCACCTGTTTCACTTCGTCCGTGACGCAGCCAATTTTACCTTCAACACTGATACCATCCGGGTTCCCTCAGCCCGGGAACTGGTCTACGGTGACCGGCGAGCCAA
The DNA here is from genome assembly GCA_009919445.1 of Planctomycetia bacterium. Taxonomy (GTDB): domain Bacteria; phylum Planctomycetota; class Planctomycetia; order Pirellulales; family UBA1268; genus UBA1268. The sequence goes on along the minus strand of RGBY01000152.1, from coordinate 5,834 downwards.
CCCGAGTGGGCGGCTTCCTGACGACACCTGGATCCTCAGGCCACAGGATCTTCCGTCAGGGTTTCAAGCAGACGAAGACACCTGGTACTTTCCCCGCGTCTGCGGCACCTTCAAGGAACGCTCCGGCTGGCATGGCTGCCAGATGCCCGAACAGTTGCTTGGCCGCATCATCCGTGCCTCGAGCAATCCTGGTGACCTCATCCTCGATCCGTTTGCAGGCAGCGGCACGACCCTCGCCGTCGCCAAGAAGCTTGGGCGTTCCTTCCTCGGCTTTGAACTCTCGCCAAGTTATGCCGAACAGATCCGCAAGCGACTGGCCAGCATCCGCGTGGGCCAGGCACTCGACGGGGCGTCGGAGCCGCTGAAAAGCGTGCCCACAACCTCCCAGGGGCGCCGACTTTCCCCCCGCTCGCGGCGACCCCGAAAGCCGGCCTGATTGATTCGCTGGGTCAGGCTTGCCTTCTCCGGGCGTGCCGTGTTGAATCTTTGCTGCGAGATCATCTCACTGCTGTCCCCTCGCCTCCCCACTTCCCTTTCCTCCACTTCCCTCTCTTTTGTCACGAAAGCCCCACCCAATGAAATACGGCATCAATCTTCTGCTCTGGACCGACCGCATGCATGACGGGCTGATGCCTGTACTCGAGCAAGTGAAAGCGATGGGATACGAAGGCGTTGAGATGCCGATGTTCGAACTCAACGAACCCCTCTATGCCGACTGGGGAAAGCGACTCGATGGACTCGCTCTCGAGCGAACCGCTGTCACGATCCGAGGCGCTGGCGACAATCCAATCAGTCCGTCAGCCGGTGTCCGCGCTGCTGCGGTAGACGCCATGAAAAAAACCATTGACTGCTGCCAGGCCGCCGGCGTTTCACTGCTGGCCGGACCAACCCATTCTGCCATCGGTGAATTTTCTGGCGCTGGCCCCACCGAAGATGAATTCAAGTGGGGCGTCGAAACCATGCAACAGGTGGCTGAATATGCTGCCACCGCCGGCGTGACCATCGTCACCGAATACCTGAACCGGTTTGAGAACTACTTCCTCACCAGCGTTGACCAAACGGTGGCATTCGTGGCGGCTGTTGATCATCCAAATGTCCGAATGATGTATGACACCTTCCACGCCAACATCGAAGAAAAGGACCTCACCGCGGCCATTACCGCCGCCATGCCGTGGACGAAGATCGTGCACATTTCGGAAAATGACCGCAGCACACCCGGGCAGGGACATGTCGCCTGGGACGAGACCTTTGACGCCATCAAAGCAAATGACTGGAATGGCTGGATGGTCGTCGAGGCCTTTGGGCTGGCTCTGCCAGCCATCGCGGCCGCTACGAAAATCTGGCGCAAGATGTACTCCACAGAAGAGCAACTGGCCCGTGATGCACTGGCATTCATGAAGGAGCATGTCGCGAAGCGTTGGTCATGACCAGCCGCGGTCAACTGCGTTTGCTGAAACAGATAGCCTCAAGCGTTGCCAGAGGGCATCCTCAGGAGCAAGCAACTGGTGAGCACTCGACCTGACTCCGACGAAGAGCCTGCCGGATTCCAGGCGGCTCCAGCCGATGGCGGCATGTCAATCGATCGATTGGCTCAGGCCTTTGCTGCAATGATGGGCGAACAGGATCCGTATCAGGCAACCACCAGCCCGGCTGCGCCGGTTGCTCAGATCGATGCATCCCCTGACCTCGATGAGGCTGCCTGTGCGGCCGACGCCTCAACTGATGCGGCCTGCCGAATCAGCCCGCGGTCGATTCTTGAGGCACTTCTGTTTGTCGGCCTGCCTGCCGCTGCCCCTCTGAGCAGCCGACGCGTTGCCAAACTCATGCGGGGGGTTCGCCCTGCCGAGATCGACCAGTTAGCAACTGATCTGGCTGGGCAGTATCGGGCCAATGGCTGCCCCTACGAAGTCGTCTCCCAGGAGAACGGCTGGGTCATGCGACTGCGGGAGGAGTACCGTCAGTTCGGCGTTGTGCTTGAGGCCCGCACCCGTCGGGTGCGGCTCGACGCGGCCGCACTCGATGCCCTTGCAGTGGTCGCCTGGAATCAGCCTGTTGCCCGTGAGGGCCTGGCTCAGCTGGGCTGTGATGCCGGGCCGGCCGTCTTTCGGCAGCTGATCCGGCGGGGGCTTCTTGAACTGGTGAAGTTGCCAGTCGCTGGCAAGGACGACGCCACAGAAGTTCCCCACTATCAAACGACGCCACGGTTTTTAGAAGTTTTCAGCCTGCGGTCGCTCGACGATCTGCCAGATCCACATGAGCCGCCCCGCTAGGCGTTTCTTCTCGTCAGATTTTCCCTGGCATCCCACCACAGCCTCAGCCTGAAGCAAGCCAGGCGGCAATTTTCTGCATTGCCTCTTCACGGCTAGTGACCTCATCGTCGAGTTGCAGGCTCCGAAGTTTTTTCAGCATCGCGCCGATGTCAGGCCCGGCTGGAACACCGAGTGCCAGCAAATCGTGTCCGCTGAGTAATTCAGCCGGATCAAGTTCCACCTGGGGCCGGGTAACCTGACGGCTGACCCAACTGGCCGCCTCGCTTCCTTGGCCCGTGGTGGCTGCCACCGCTCGCCTGAGATCTGCCAATTGAAACCGCCAGGCATGCCCTAGCCAGGGCTGGAGAATCGACCACGGCTGCTCAGCAAGCTCACCAGCGGCCGTTGCTTCACTCATGGCATGCTCTGCGGCGACCAGCCACTGGGTCAATTTTCGCTCATGGTTCGACAGCCGAAGCCGATGGGCAAGCCGCGTTGCTGCCGCACTATCCTGCTGACAGAGAATTGCCAGCAGCAGGGGCAGGCTAGGCTCATCGAGGGCGTCAACGGTCGCTGCTGCCCTCCTCCAAAAGGCCGCATCGTGCTGATGGAATTCATGGAACACAGGACCGGCCAAACCCGTTTCAACAAGCAGGCTGATCGCCTGGCCGCGTCCAGGCCGTGCGGCCATCGTCCGCAGTTCAGCCGCAATGCGTTCCGGGCTGACGGACTCGACCAGATGGGCCATGGCCTCAACTGCTCGACGGGTTTCATGCTCCAGTGGGAAGCCGAAGCCAGCCGAAAATCGAACAGCCCGCAACATCCGCAGATGATCTTCCCCAAATCGCATGGTGGCGACCCCAATCGCCCGAATCAGGCCCTCCTTGAGATCATCTTGGCCACCAACGTAGTCAATGACTCTGCCCTCGAGCGGGTCAAAGAACATTCCATTGATGGTAAAGTCTCGCCTGAGGGCATCCTCGCGGGCACCACAGAAAGTGACCCCGGCTGGATGCCGACCATCGGTGTACGGAGCATCCGCACGGAATGTTGCCACTTCCACCTGCCCAGCAGGCCGAGGCCCAAGCACCGTCATCACACCAAAAGCTGCACCGACAGCCAGCGTGCGTCGCTGGCCGAAGAGTTTGCGGACATCTTCCGGCTTCGCAGAGGTGGCCACGTCATAGTCGGCCGGTGTATGTCCCAGCAGTTCATCCCGCACACAGCCGCCGGCCCAGACTGCTTCATGGCCGGCTCGTCTGAGACGGGCAACCACCTCAAAGGCAAACTCACGAGCAGCAGTCGGGTCAGCGTGGACAGCGGGCATTGAAAACGGCCTTTCGGAGACGACTCCTTATTGTCCACCCAATAACCACACAATCAATTCAGGCTCCTCGCGACGGGGCTTTCCACCCGCTATGCTCTCTCGCATGGAACTCCCAGCCGAAATCAATCCTGTCGAAGCAGCAGAACTACTCGCAGAAAGAACTCCTCCTGAGTGTCTGCTTCTGGACTGCCGCACTCCGGAAGAATATGGCACTGCCCGTATTGAACGGGCGGTGCTCATTCCCATGCAAGAACTGCCGGAGCGGCTTGCCGAAATCGAAGCCTGGCGGGAGAAACGCCTGATTGTCCATTGCCATCACGGCGTCCGTAGCCTGCGAGTCACAAACTGGCTGCGGGAACGCGGTTTTTCTGCCGCTCAAAGCCTCCGGGGGGGTATTGAAGCCTGGAGCACCGAAATTGACCCGGCTATCCCGCATTACTGAGCCTTTTCTCGAGCGTCCTGCCCCTCCGGGGCCCGCGGCTTTTTGGCCCGATTGCGAAAAAGCAGGTATCTTTGCAGACAGCGATCGGACAACCGAGCGTAAGGGTGGCACTGTCTTGACATATGCTCCCGAGACCACCGAACCTCTTTCCCGAAATGCAGAAACCTCTTCAGGAGATTGCCATGACGACACCTCGCACTGACACGTTCCTCCCCTCACGTCGGAATGCCCTGAAACTGGCCGGGGTGACCGGGGGCACGCTCGCTTCGCTGCGGAGTGTTCATGCTCAGTCTCCTTCCACCGAACAGATTCGCATTGGCCTGGTTGGCTGCGGTGGCCGTGGCACGGGGGCTCTCACGCAAGCCCTGAGCGTTGAGGGCTCCAACGTCAAGGTGACTGCTGTTGCCGATGCCTTTGAAAGCAATATCGACCGCACCCTGCGAGCGATTAGCAAGATGGAAGACAAGGTCGACCTGCCGAAAGAGCGGCAGTTCCATGGCCTCGATGCCTACCAAAAAGTGCTTGAGCATTGCGACCTTGTCATCCTGGCAACCCCTCCGGGCTTTCGGCCGACCCATTTTGAAGCCGCCATCAATGCGGGCAAGCATGTCTTCATGGAGAAGCCGGTCTGTGTCGACAGTGCCGGAGCCCGACTGGTCCTTGAAGTGGCGAAGAAGGCTGATGAGACCAATCGCAAGGTGGTGGTCGGGCTGCAACGCCATTACCAAAACACCTACCGCGAAACCATCAAGCGGGTCCGCGACGGCATGGCCGGTGAGATCATTGGCGGCCAGGTCTATTGGAACGGCAGTGGCATCTGGTACCGCAAACGTAATCCAGACATGAACGAAATGCAGTTTCAGGTTCACAACTGGTATCACTTCAACTGGCTGTGTGGCGACCATATCTGCGAACAGCACGTACACAACATTGACATCGCCAACTGGTTCCTCGACATGCTGCCTGAGTCAGCCTTTGGGGTGGGCGGCAAACAGAACCGTATTCCGGGCCAGCCCAGCGAGATTTACGACCACCACGCCGTCAACTTTGCCTATCCCAATGGGGTCCGCATTGCCAGTCAGTGCCGACAGTTCCCCGGCGGAAAGAATCGCGTTGACGAAGAGTTCCAGGGAACGAAAGGGTTCGTAAAAATTGGTCAAATAACAGACTATTCAGGCAAAGTTCTGTGGCAATACGAAGGGCCCACCAAGTCGAAGAGTAAGGATGCCGGTGGCTCTACGAACCCTTATCAGGTTGAGCATAACGAACTGCAAGCTGCTATTCGCAACGACACACCGCTTAACAACGCCTATTACGGTGCCACGTCGAGTTTTTCAGCAGTCTTGGCCCGCACGGCCACCTACTCTGGAAAGCCGCAGGCCTACAGTGACCTGCTGGCTGCTGATTTTAACCTGATGCCCGAAAACCTTACCTGGGATTCAACACCACCAGTTGTCCCCGACAAGGATGGCAACTACCCGCTGCCAATGCCGGCTTCTTACAAACTGCAGCAGACGGTCGCCTAACCTGAGAAATTACTTGATCACGTTATGAAAATCGGCATTCCTAAGGAGACCAAGCGAGACGAGTATCGCGTCTCCTTGCTGCCGGTTGGTGCCGAGGAGTTGATCCGGGCCGGGCATGACGTGATTGTCCAGCAGTCAGCAGGCAGTGGTTCAGGCCTGCCTGACGAAGCCTACGCTGGCTGTGGAGCACGCCTTGTTGCCTCAGCTGAGGAAGTATTTGCCGAGGCTGAGATCATCGTCAAGGTGAAGGAACCTCAGCCACCGGAACTGTCGCTCATTCGATCGGGCCA
>RGBY01000151.1 GCA_009919445.1 Planctomycetia bacterium | reverse complement strand
CGCCCAGTCGCTCGGTCAGGGCCGACTCAATGTGCAGATGGATGTCTTCTTTTGAGGCAGTGAAGGGGAAGGTGCCAGCGGCAATTTCCTGCCGGATTTCCTCAAGGTGGTCACGGATGGCGTCAGCCTCAGCGGCCGAGATCAGGCCGCACTCGGCAAGCATCCGCGAGTGGGCGATAGAGCCGTCAATGTCGTCATCAGCAAGCCGCTGATCGAACGAGACACTTTCTGAAAAGGCCTCCACCCGCTGGTCGGTTGGCACATTGAAGACACCCCCCCAGGCCTTCCCGGCGGCTGCGGAGGTGGGGTCGTTGGAATCGGTCACGGCGGTGGGACTCACTCGAGGAAACGGGAAAACTAGAGTTTAGCAAGGCTTTTTGGTGATGCGCGGACAACCCTGAAAACCAGTTTGGCATTTCCCGATAGATTTCAGGGTATGGAATCATCTCGCTCGTTTCTCGCGGCTGACGGCCGGCTCGCCTCCCGGATTGCCGGCTGGGAATCGCGGCCGCAGCAACTGGCCATGGCTGATCTGGTGGCACAGGCCATCGAGGAGAAGCGGCATGCCATCGTTGAGGCAGGCACCGGCACCGGCAAGAGTCTGGCCTATCTCATTCCAGCCGTGTTGGCGGCTACTGCCGATCAGGCAGAACTGGCTGCCGATGGTGCATCTGCTGCGGTGGGCATGCCGGTCGCTGAAGCAGAACAAGACCCCGCCGAGCAGGCTGCCGAGCCAGCGGAGGCGAAACGACCCCGCCGGGTGGTGATCGCGACCCACACCATTGCCCTGCAAGAGCAGCTCATCACCAAAGATATTCCGGTAGTGGCTGCGGTCATGCCGCGAGAGTTTTCAGCCGTGCTGGTCAAGGGTCGAGGCAACTATGTCAGCCTCCGCCGGCTGGCCCTTGCCCGCGAGCGGATGGGCAGCCTCTTTCAGCATGACGAAGAGGTGGCAGAACTGGAGGGCTTGCTTGAGTGGGCGAATGACACCCGTGATGGGTCACTTGCCGATCTGCCAACGGTACCCCGTGGGTCAGTCTGGGATGAGGTGCATAGCGACTCTGGGAACTGCATGGGGCGGGCCTGCCCGAGTTATAACAACTGCCACTACTTCGCCGCCCGCCGACGGATGCACCATGCCCAGTTGCTGGTGGTCAATCATGCGTTGTTCTTTGCCGATCTGGCCCTACGGCGAAGTGGGGCGAGCCTGCTGCCCGAATATGACATCGTCATTTTCGACGAAGCCCACATGGTTGAGTCAGTGGCCAGTGATCATCTGGGGGTGGGGCTATCGAGTGTGGCGGTCGACCGCCTGCTCTCGCGACTGTTTAACGAGCGGACCAATCGTGGCCTGCTGGTTCACTATCAGCTGGATGACCTGCGGCCCAATGTCATCCAGGCTCGCCGAGTTGCCGAAGATTTTTTCTCGGGCGTGTTCCATGCCGTGTCCCGGCGGGGGGATGGCCCGTGGCGAATTGAGCGGCCGGGGTTGGTGGCCGATTCACTTGGGGAGGTGCTGCTGGCCCTTGGTCGCAAGTTGCGATCAGCTGCCGACCGGCTTTCCAGCCCAGCCGAGCGGCAAGACTTTCAGTCGCAGGCCGATCGGCTCACTGCCCAGGCTGGTGCGGTGCGGTGCTGGCTTGAACAGGACGAGCCGGGCAGTGTCTGGTGGGTGGAAGCCCGGCAGACACGGCGCGGGGCACCGACGGTCAAACTGGCCAGTGCCCCGATTGATGTCAGTGGCGTCCTCAGGCGGGAACTATTCCAGCGAGTTGATTCCGTCATTCTGACCAGCGCCACCATCGCAGTGGGGAGCCGTCAGGCTGACGAGTTCACCGCTGAAGAGCCTGCCATGGTCGGTGAGGAACCCGGGTTTCGGTATATCCGGCAGCGGCTAGGGGTTGAGTCGGCCCTCGAGCTGCAGCTCGACAGTCCATTTGACTATGGCTCGCAGGCTGAACTAGTGCTGGTTGATCGGCTGCCTGAGCCAGCTGATCGGCAGGCCTACGAGCGTGGTGTGGGGCAGATGCTTAGGCATTTCGTGGCCGACGCAGGTGGCCGAACGATGGTGCTCTTCACGAGTCATCAGGCACTGGCCAAGGCCACTGAAGAACTAACAGGCTTCTGTCTCCGCAACCAGCTTCGGCTGGTCAGCCAGTCAGACGGGTTGTCGCGTAGCCGCATGCTTGCTGATTTCCGTGCAGCCAGCGAGGCGGTCTTGCTGGGCACCGATGGCTTCTGGCAGGGGATTGATTTACCGGGTGACTTGCTCACGCAGGTGATCATCACGCGGCTTCCCTTTGCCGTGCCTGACCGGCCGCTTGTGGCAGCCCGGATTGAGGCGATCAAGCAGGCGGGGGGCAATGCCTTTGCTGAGTACCAGCTGCCTGAGGCCGTCATCAAACTCAAGCAGGGCTTCGGCAGGCTGATTCGGACCCGTGAGGATCGTGGTCGCGTGGTGATCCTTGACCCACGGATGCTCACCAAGCCCTACGGCCGCATCTTTCGGGCCAGCCTGCCTCCGGCCCGGCTGGTGATTGAGCGGATGAGGTCGTAAATCGCTTGTTTCTCCGTGTTTCGATTCGCATTTTCTTTTTGAAGGAGAGGTAGGAATCGGTTACAGTGAAAAGATGGGGCAGTCATCGTTTTCTTGCGATGGATCCCTTGTGCGGCAGATGTTTTGTTTCTAGGGAAGGCTGATTCTGCCGGGAATCGCTTTCGTTATTTCGTTTGTAGAACTCAATTTTCTTGAGGTGTTGCCATGTCCTGTTGCGTTTATGCCCGACCGCGGAGCGAACGTTCTGCGTTCACGCTTATCGAATTGCTTGTCGTTATCGCCATCATCGGCGTCCTGGTTGGCCTGTTGCTGCCGGCTGTTCAACAAGCTCGTGAGGCGGCTCGCCGAAGTACCTGTATCAATAACCTCAAGCAAATTGGGCTGGCGTTTCATAACTATAACGATGTCAACAAAGAGTTCCCCAAAGGCATTCACTATTGCGGCTCGGGCGGCAGTAGCTGGGGTGGACCCACGGCGAGCGACCGCCCCCGGGGCTGGGGCTGGGGGGCGTACATTCTCCCGTACATTGAAGAAATGACAGTAAACGACGCTCTCAATCCGGGTGTTGGCCAAGTCAGTACTCTATACAGCAGTGCCTCTGGGCAGGCTGTGATAAATACGTTTCTGTGCCCATCCGATGTGGTTCCGGTCATTAATCAGGTGCGAACTCTTAACGGTGCCAACAGTATGAAGGTTGCAACCTCAAACTATGTTGGGAACTCTGGGAATGCTCTAAAGAACTCTGGTCAGCAGTACAAGGATCCTACGGCCACAACGCGGGGCATCGTTGAAGGAAATAATTCAGGAACAGTGATTCCCGGTTCAAATATTAGTCCCCATAAAATTACGGACGGGTTATCGAAGACGCTTTTGGTCGGAGAACGTGACTACGAAGATGTCAGCCACGGGAACCATGGAGCTGCGATATGGATGGGGCTCGTTCATCATGCGACTCCAGCTTGGAACGGCAAGCTCGCCAACCTGATGACCCATTTTAATGAGGGCAGTGGGGTGTTGAAGATCAATGCCGTGGCTACAGGTGCAGATAACGTTGGGAGTGAAGGCGACCCGAATGACTCGTGGAGTAGTAAACACCCTGGAGGTGCGGTGTTTGTTCTTGCCGATGGATCAACTAAGTTCATTAATGAACTGATCTCCGACTCCACGCTTCATGATCTTTGCAGTCGAAATGATGGCGACCCACTGGGTTCGTATTGAGTTCTGTTTGCGAGGAATTTTTTTGCCAATATGGTTTGGCGTTTTGTTTTGGAGAGCGGTATCGTGACTGGGCGACTATTGGTGTCGACGGGCTGTCTCGTCATTGCTGTTGTTGGTACGGGTTGTGGGGGGCGTCCTGCAGGGTTTCCTGAGACGGCAGCAGTTACGGGGGTAATCACCTTTGACGAAATGCCGTTGGAGGGAGCAACAGTCAGTTTTCTTCCCGATGAAGGCCGCTCATCGGTGGGGACAACTGATTCGGCTGGGAGATATCGCCTAAAGTTTACAGGAACCGTCTCCGGTGCAGTGCTCGGTATGCATCATGTGTCGGTGAGCAAGCAGGCCCCCGATCCTGACTTCAAGATCACCAAAGAGGAGCAAGAGATGCTTGAAAATGGTGACTTTCTGATTCCTACGGTCGACGTTGTTCCCGGCCGTTATCAGGGACGAGCGAGTGAACTCACCGCTGAGGTGAAATCAGGGCGAAACTCCTTTGACTTCGCACTGACATCAGACTGACGCTGCCTAAAGCAAAAAAGGAAGCGGTGCTTTTGCCTGCAAAAATGTAATCCTTTTTTGTTTGGAAAGGTTTGGCCTCAGGCGGAAAAGATATGGGTGATTGCGGGTGATGTGTGTGCCACTTCATCTGCTCCCCTGCCGTGGTTTCACAAAGAACGGGTCGCGGCATCACGTTTCCCAAGGTTTCGCCGCTTCCATGCGATTATTCTCTACTCGGCTCGTTTTGAGGGTGGTGTCGTTCGCCCTCGCCTTGATTGTGCTCGCAGCCACAGCGGTGGCCGCCGACAGTTTTCCGCCGCTGGCGGGTAGCCCGCCGCCGCAGACCTTTGCTGAACTCTGGCAGGGGTATGACCCGACGGCTGAGCCACTCGATCTGCAGGTGGTGCATGAATGGCAGGCTGATGGCATCACCACGCAGCTGCTCACCTACACACTCGGCACCTTCAAGGGGCAGCCATCACGGATGGGGGCTTATTACGCGTTTCCGACTGATGCCGAAGGCAAACTGCCGGCCGTTTTGCAGATGCATGGTGGCGGTCAGCGGGCCCTGCGGCAGACGGTCGAAACATTTGCTGCCAATGGTTACGCCTGCCTTGCCCTCAACTGGGGAGCCCTACCGATGGCTGACCAGCAGCCAGGCGATCCGGGCACCGACTGGGGGGCGGTCGATGCCACTCAAGTTAGTCACAACAGCCACTATGGATCGGTCGAGCCTGATGACAAGACCCTCGATGCTGTCCCGAGCCCCCGGAACAACAACTGGTTTTTGATTACCGTCGCTGCCCGGCGAGCGTTGACGCTTCTGGAACAGCGGCCCGAAGTTGATGGCAGCCGGCTGGGCGTCACTGGCCACTCGATGGGAGGCACGCTGACCGTGCTGACGGCAGGGGCCGATAGCCGTGTGAAGGCAGCAGTGCCCTCTTGTGGCGGCTCGGCGGCGGCGAGAGATGCCCTGCGGCAGCGTCCCGGCTCTGCCTGCCGGCCGCCAAGCCGGTTTCCGCTGTACATGTCGGCTATCGACAACCTCAACGCCATTCGGGAAATCCACTGCCCGATTCTCTATCTTGGGCCACACAATGACTTCAACGGCATGGTCGACCAGCTGTTCATGAACTGGAAGGAGATGCCGAGTGAATCAATTCACTTCAGCATCTCGCCGCACCTCAACCATCGTCATGTCAGTGAGTCGGACTTCGCTGGCCCTCACTTTTTTGATTGTGTGCTGAAGGGGAAGGGCACATTCCCCGAGACACCGCTCCTTGAGGTGAACCTGAAAACAACCGATGGCGTACCGCAGGCAACAGTGCGGCCCGATCGACCTGATGAGGTAGCAAAGGTAGAGATTTATTACAGCGTTGACCCTCACGGCATCACCCGCTTCTGGCGGTCGGCTGAGACCAGTCGCGTTGGTGATAGCTGGACTGCGGCCTGCCCGATCACCAGCACGGAACTGCCGCTATTTGTCATTGCCAATGTTCACTACCCGCTGGCAGAGCCACTGGTTGGTCCGCCGTGGAACCGGCAGTCGCCGGATCATTTTTTGGTCAGTTCCTGGCAGCTTGATTTTGATTCCGATGAGTTGGTCACCGCCGGGGTGCGGGCAACCGATCCACCCGAGCGGATGATCGTGGAAGACTTCGGTGATTGGCAGGACTGGTATCAGTTGAATCCTGGCAATTCTCATCACCATCTGGCAGCTACCCGCAAGATCAAAGACCCTAAGTGGCGAGGGCCAAATGGGGCCAAGCTGGCCATTGATGTGCTGGCACCGACCGGGGGTGAACTGGCGATGACCTTTGAGCTGGCCAGCTGGAGTTGCTATACCGGTGTGCCGCAGGGACGGTACTTTGTCGCCAAGCCACTGAATGCCTCTGGCGATTGGCAGACCGTCGAAATTGCCTTGAGCGATCTTAAA
>RGBY01000016.1 GCA_009919445.1 Planctomycetia bacterium | reverse complement strand
CACCTGACCTGGCTCAACGGTGAATGTTGAGGGCGTGAACGCATCTCGATCGGTGTGAAGTTCCTTTGGATCAAGGGCGAGGCCAACACTGGCCGGAATCACCATCCAGAGCAGAGCCATCAGCCACCAGCCTGAGATCCGCTGCTGTTTTCGGGAAATCAGCCTGCTTTGGGCTTGGCCACGGCCTGCTGTCGGTTGCCAGTTTTTCATACCGAAGAAAATCGGCGTCTTCGATCGGTATCACCGTCTATTCCAGAAGAACTGACAGATATGCCGGGGCTTCTCTGAATGCCCCATTTCCCTCAGCCTCACTGCTCTTCGGGCTATTAATCTGCGGACTTCGATCGGACTCTCTGGAATCGAGCACGTAGCCTGCGTAATCCGAATTTTCCATAAATTTGTTGAGGTCACCGTCCGATGCACAAAGAAGGCAGCCCTTGTCGGGTTGCCATCCCACCGTTTCGGGGGTTTTCTTGTGAGCGTTTCCCCCTCGCCATAAGCCTCGCGGCACCCTTGCGCCATGCGGTTTCCGGAACTTGTCTATCGAAATATTGTGCGGCGGCCCTTTCGCGCAACACTCACGCTGGTGGCCTTGGCAACGGCCATGACCGCGATTGTATCGCTCCTGGGAATCAGCCGCGGGTTCCGCCAGGCCTTTGCTGACGTCTACACCAACCACGCCATCGACATTGTCGTCTCTCGACAAGGAGCGGCCGATCGGCTCAGCAGTTCCGTTGCTGCCGGAATGAGCAACCAGTTGGCCGCTCTTCCGCAGGTAGCCCGGACTGCGGGCGTCTTACTAGAGACCGTTTCACTCGAAGACGAGGGTGTCTACGGGATTCCGACAATGGGCCTGGCTACTGATTCCTGGCTCGTTGCCGACTATGAGTTGGTAGGAGTCGCTCCGGCTGAGAGGCACGCTTCACCGTTTCGTGCCCGCGACGGCCGTGAACTTCTCATTGGTGAAAACCTTGCCGGGCGTCTGGGGCTTTCCACCGGAAGCACGGTCTCGCTGTTCACGGAATCGTTTCGTGTGGCCGGGGTCTTTCGGAGCAACAGTGTCTGGGAAAACGGTTCTCTGATCATGCCTCTGCCGGTCCTCCAGAGGCTTACCGGTCGCGATGGCCAGGTCACCTACATCAATGTCGTGCTCGACCATGAATCAGAGCGGCCTGACCCGACGGCGGCGACCCGTGCCATTGAGGCGGTTGACCCTCGGCTACTGGCGTTGCCAACCGCTGAATTTGTAAAGACAGACACCCGGCTGAAACTTGCTGATGGCATGGCCTGGATGACGTCACTCGTCGCCATGGTCATCGGTGGCATCGGCACACTCAACACCATGATGACCAGTGTGCACGAACGTACTCGCGAGATTGGCATCCTCCGTGCCATTGGCTGGCCACGCCAGCGAATCATGCTGATGATCCTGATGGAATCATTTGGCCTGGCGCTGGCTGCCGCCGTAGTCGGCAGTCTGGCCGCATTCGTGTTGACCAGTCTGATCAGTCGTTCACCCGCTGCCGGAGGCATGATCGCGCCGGTAATCAACGCCGAAACACTTGGACAAGGTCTCGCTATTGCTTTGGGTATTGGACTGATCGGTGCCTGGCTGCCTGCCCGTCGAGCAGCCCGCCTACTCCCCACTGAGGCCTTTCGAGAAATCGCCTGATCTCGTTTCATACCTGCTTCCCGTCACGTCCGCGAACAGATGTACGACACCAACCGCTCCAATCCAACCAATCAACCGTCAGGTTCCCGGCGTTCCCGCCAGGCCAGTCACGCCACCGCTCTCAGTGGTGATGATGGAACGAACGTGCCTCTGGCTATTGTCGGAATCGGCTGCCGACTTCCCGGTGGCGCTAATGACTGGCAGACGTTCTGGGAACTGCTGAACAGCGGTCGTGATGCGATCACCGAGACGCCCGCCGATCGCTGGAGCACTGAGAAGTTCTATCGGGCAGGTTCTGCCGCCCCGGGCAAACTCCTCAGTCGCTGGGGTGGCCACATCACCGACATTGACGCCTTTGACCCCCGGGCCTTTGGTATCTCACCGCGTGAAGCTGCCATGATGGACCCCCAGCAGCGGTTGCTGCTCGAGGTCGCCTGGCGTGCCATTGAAGATGCTGGCACGGCCCCTCGGGCACTTGCCGGCCAGGATGTCGGGGTCTTCATCGGCATCTCCTCATTTGATCACGCCGTTGCGTCACTCAGTTTTCAGGATCGTGGGGTCATCACGCCCTACAGCAACACAGGCGGCTCTTCGAGCATCGCCGCCAACCGCATCTCGTATTCGTTTGATCTCCGCGGCCCAAGCCTGGCGATCGACACGGCCTGCTCATCTTCGCTGCTCGCCGTCCATCTGGCCTGCGAATCAATCCGTCGAGGGGAAAGTCAGATGGCCTTGGCGGGCGGCGTCAATGCGTTGCTGATGCCAGACTTCACCGTTGCCTTCAGCCAGCTTGGGGTACTCTCGCCCGATGGCCGCTGCAAAACCTTCGATCGACGAGCCAACGGCTATGTCCGGAGCGAAGGTGCCGGCATGGTGCTCATTCGACCACTTGCCGCTGCGGTCGCCGACGGAGACCTGATCTACGCCGTCATCCGAGCCACTGCTACCAACCAAGATGGCCGAACAGCGGGACTGACCGTTCCCAACGGTGAGGCCCAGCAACAACTGATTCGGACTGCCTGCAAGCAGGCGGGGATTGCCCCTCACGCCATCGACTATGTCGAGGCTCATGGGACGGGAACCCCTGTCGGTGATCCGATTGAAGCAAACGCCATCGGCAGCGTAGTTGGCAGAGACCGACCAGCCGACCGCCCCTGCCTGATCGGGTCTGTGAAGACCAACATTGGCCATCTTGAGGCCGCTGCCGGCATTGCCAGCGTGATCAAGGTGGCCCTGTCGCTCCATCATCGACGCATCCCCGCGCACTTGCACTTCCAGCAGGCCAATCCGGCTATCGACTTTGACAAACTCGGCCTGCAGGTCCCAACGGTCAGCTGCGACTGGCCCACCACCAGTCAGCAAGGCCACCCGCAGCCACGACTGGCTGCCATCAACGGCTTTGGATACGGCGGCGCGAATGCCCACGTCATTCTCGGGGAAGCCCCGAGCACCGGCCCTTCACCAGACCAGGCTGACGTGCGGGCTGGTGGAGACAATCAACCCGTTCCGCGAATTGATCGCGAGCCAGCATCAGAGTGGGTCAGTGAACCTTTGCTGGTGCCACTGGCAGCTCGTGATCTCCGGAGTCTTGCCGCATCTACTGCAACACTGGCTGACTGGCTGGAAGACAAACAGCCGCTCGGGGGAGCCGACCTCAACCTCAGTGAAATTGCTGCCTTTCTAGCCCATCGCCGCTCAGGTGGTCAGACACGGATGGCGATTGTGGCTCGCGATCATGCCGACTGTGCCCGGCTCTTCCGGCAGGCAGCGACCAGCCTTGCTGACCAGCCACCCGGGGATCGTCACGCCGACCTCAGGCCACAGGAGGTTGCCTTTGTCTTCAGCGGACAGGGACCTCAGTGGTGGGCGATGGGCCGCCGCCTGTTTGCTTCCAGTGGTATTTTTCGCCGGGTGATTGAAGACTGTGGGGCTGAATTCTCCCGCTACGGAAACTGGTCGCTCGTCGAAGAACTTCTTCGAGACGAGGCCTCTTCCCGGCTCACGCTTACCCGCTTCGCGCAGCCAGCCATCTTTGCAGTTCAGGCTGGTATTGCTGCGGTCTGGCGGCACTGGGGCATTGAGCCGGCAGCCTGTGTCGGCCACAGCGTCGGTGAGATTGCCGCCGCGTATGTCACTGGAGCACTGTCATTTGAGCAGGCCTGCCAGGTTGCCTTCCATCGAGGCCGGACAATGGATCTTGCCTCCTCCCACGGGGCCATGATTGCCGTGGGGCTTTCCCGCCTTGAACTTGAATCCTGGCTGGCCAAAGCAGGCCCGAACATCTCGGTAGCGGCAGTCAATGGCCCAACCTCACTGACGCTCTCTGGAGCAGCCAGGGACATTGAGCAGCTTGCCTCTCAACTGGAGGAAGCAGGCATCTTCTGCCGGCGGCCAGACTGTTGAGACCCTGCCATCACTCCATCGGGAACGTGATGATGTCGATTCCATGCTGAACTCATTCGGCCGACTCTTCACACTCGGATTGGCGATCAACTGGGAACGTTTACACCCGCGTCCTCGGCAACGGATCCCGCTGCCACCAGAGCCATTCCTTACGAAAAAACTGCGAGAAGAGTCGCGGGAGGCTCGGCAATCACGGACGGCCTCTTCGCTGCATCCTCTGTTGGGCGAACCTGCCGACGGGCCAGAGCCCCGCTGGCAAGGCCGCGTCGACCTGCGGCTGCAAACCTATCTCAGCGACCACCGGGTGCGGGCCGCCTGCGTGCATCCCGCAGCAGCCTATTTGGAGGCCGCGATTGCCGCGGCCCGTCAGTTGGCTGGCCCCGAGACCACTGCCATCCGGCTGCAGCGGCTGCAACTGAAGCAGGCCTGTCTTCATGACGAAACATCAGCTCGCTGGATGGAATGCCGGTATCGATCTGATCGCCGCAGCCTCTCCTTCGCCCATCGTGGCGTGGACGACAATGATTGGACAGAGCTTGCCTCCATCACGATTGCGACCGAAACAGGGGAAATACAGCCCCTCGAACACGTCCTTGCTGAGGCCCGCAGTCGCTGCCCCGAAATCTTTACCCGCGACCGGCTCTACTCTTACTGCAACCAACTCGGCCTGGACTATGGAGAACGTTTCCGTGGGATCAGCCATGGTCAACGCCGACGAGGCGAATGTGTTGCTGAGGTTCTGGTACCAGAGGCGGTGGCGGCTGAAGTCGATTCCTACAACGTCCACCCGGCCCTACTCGACGCCTGCTTTCACGGGATGATTGCGGCTGACCGTGATTTCGACCACACCATCTCAGGGCTTTACCTGCCGCATACGATTGCCGAGATTCGGTTTGTTCGCTCTCCTGGCTCCCAGGCCACAGCCCACGTCCAAATCAGCGATCGTAGCGATGAACGAATCGTTGCCGACATCGATATCTACGATGCTCATACCCACGAACTGTGCCTGAGTATCCGAGAGTTTGTCAGCCATCGTGTGACAGGGAGCGGCCCTGCCGAAACCACTGCCGATCTTGTTTACCGCCTCGACTGGATCCTGCAGGACGAGCCACCAGTTCCTGAGCCCCGTTCGCTTACTCGCTGGCTTCTCTTTGGTGATGAAAAGAATGCGGGCAACGAACTCGCGAAGCAACTGACCGCAGCGGGTGATGAGGTTATTCACGTGCGACCCGGTACAGAATACTGCCGGCAGGCTGACGGCAGTTTCTCGCTTGATCCGAATGACCGAGCCAGTTTTGATCGGTTCTTCCAACAGATTGATCCTGGCTCGATCGACGGCATCGTTGCTCTTTGGGCACTTGATGCCCCGGGAACAACCGACCTGACTGACAAGGCTTTGCAGGCAAGCACGCAACTCACCTGCCGTGGCCCCCTCCATCTGGTTCAGGCCTGGGAGGCGGCGGAACCGACTGGCCAAACGCCCTGCTTTCTCGTAACCGCTGGGGCGCAGGCTCTCGATCATGCGACTGAAGAACTCGATGTTTCCCAGTCACCACTCATTGGCATGGGGAGGGTCATCGCCAGCGAATACAACCGTTTCCTCACCCGCCTGATTGATCTTCCTGACGTAGGTCAGTCGGCACTTGCAGACCTAGTGTCTGAAGTCCGTCGAACTGATAACGAAGATGAAGTTCTCCTGAGAGACGGACGTCGCTGGGTTCGGCGGTTCCACCCCCACACCACGGCAACGGCCTGTCTAGCGGCAACTGCCAGTTTGCCGGCACGGCTCGAGGCCGCTGACTCCGCCGGGGTGGAAGAACTGCACCATCGGCTTTTCCACCCTGTACCACTCGGTCCAAATGAAATCGAAATTGAGGTCTCGGCTGCTGGCCTCAATTTCAGTGATGTCATGAAGGCGCTCGCCCTCTACCCAGGGCTCCCACCTGGTCGGCCTGTCCTGGGAAGCGAATGCTCTGGTGTCGTGATTCGCGTGGGCAACGCCGTGACCGAATGGCGGCCTGGCGATGAGGTGATGGCAGTTGCCCCCGGGGCCTTCGCTACCCATGTCGTCGTGGAAAGCACCCTGGTAGCTCGCAAGCCTCGCAACCTGTCACACCAGCAGGCAGCTGCCCTGCCCATTGCCTTTCTGACTGCCATCCATGCCCTCGACACCTGCGGCCGCATGCGTTCAGGTGACAACGTGTTAATCCATGCTGCCAGCGGTGGCGTGGGATTAGCCGCCATGCAACTGGCTCGGCTCGCCGGGGCGCGGATCCTCGCCACGGCTGGTAGTGACGAGAAACGAGCTTTTGTTCGCGAGCAAGCTGCTGACGCCGTCATGAACTCTCGCAGCCTGACCTTTGCTGATGAGGCCCGCAGCCTCACCGGCGGAGTTGACATCATCCTCAACAGCCTTCCCGGCGAAGCGATTGCTCGCGGCATCGAAGCCCTTGCGATCGGCGGACGGTTTCTCGAAATCGGCAAGCGGGACATCTACGCCGACGCAGCGCTGAGCCTCTATGCCTTCCGCAACAACATCGCTTTTTTTGGCATCGATCTCGACCAGCTCTTCAAGCAGCAGCCGGCCCGTATGGGAGAACTGCTGCGGACGCTTCCCGATCGATTTGAGTCGGGAGAACTCCAGCCGCTCCCCGTTACCGTCCACCCCGCAACGGATGCCATCGCGGGCTTCCGTTCGATGCAGCAGGCCCGTCATATCGGCAAGCTGGTGATTGACTACACCCGCCCTCCTGCAGCGGTGCGACCGGCAACTTCAGGCATCGCTCCCTGCGATCCCGAAGGAAGTTACTGGGTGGCGGGTGGCCTCGGCGGCTTCGGCCTTGAGGTTGCCCGCTGGCTGGCAGCCAACGGCGCTGGAACCTTGATTTTGGGTGGTCGCAGCCTGCAGGTTTCCCCCGAAGCCGCCAGCCTCATTGCCGCACTGGAAACGGGTGGCACACGGGTTCGTCTGCTGCCTGCTGACATCACCCGACCTGAGGACGTTCGTCGGGTGCTGGCCACTATCAATGCTGAAGAAAAGCCCCTTCGAGGAATCTTCCACACGGCAATGGTGCTGGAAGACAAACTTCTGGTCGATCTCGATCACGCGACACTCGACCGGGTCCTCAAACCAAAACTGCTTGGGGGCTGGAATCTGCACCAGGAATCTCGCGGCCTTCAACTTGATCAGTTCGTTGTTTTTTCCTCGCTCTCAAGTGTCTTCGGCCATGCTGGGCAGGCTAACTATGCTGCAGCCAATGCTGCCCTCGATGCCCTGGCTCATCACCGCCGTCACCACGGGCTGCCCGCCACCGTGATCAACTGGGGCCACCTTGGCGAAGTCGGTTATCTGGCCCGACGGGATGAACTCAGCGCCCGACTGGAGCGGCAAGGAGTTCTCAGCTTCAGTGTGCGGCAGGCAATGGACTGCCTCGGCTACGCAATCGCGTCACGGGAAACCCAGCTAAGCGTGCTGCGGATGGACTGGACCCGCTGGCGGGGGCTGGGAATCACCGATAAGGTTGCACCAAAATTTGCCCATCTCATTCGGGCTGGATCAGCGGACGGGGGGAAGGCCCAGACGACCGTCGTCTCGCCCGCAACAATTCGGAAGGCTCCACCGGCAGAACAACGGACCATGGTCGAGGCCGTTGTCCGCGGGAAGGCTGCCAGCCTGCTCGGTGTTGATGCTGAAGGCCTTGAACTCGAGCGGCCGCTTTTGGAACTCGGGCTCGACTCCCTAATGGCAGTCGAATTGCGAAACTGGATTGAAAATCAAGCCGGTGTCAACCTCGCCATCTCAGCCCTGATGCGGAGTTCCGGCGTTGCCGGTCTTGTGGACGTGATTTGCCAATCACTCACCGATACTGAGGTGAGCAGCGAGCAGGCCTCGTTTGTGGAAGCCCCCGCTTCCGCGCCAAAGGCAACGCCAGCGACTGCTGAGTTCGTACGCGACTTCCCGATGGCGGCAGGTCAGCGGGGTCTCTGGGCTGCTTACCGGCACCATCCGGCCGGCACTGCCTACAACGTGTTCCTCCCGACCAGGGTTCGTTCATCCCTCGATCTGGACGCCTTGCGGCAGACAATGGAAGGTGTCACTCAGCGGCATGCGACCCTCCGCACCACCTTTTCTGATGCCGGTGGAGAGTTCACCCAACACGTCCATGACTCACTTCCCCCAGCATTTTCGGTCATTGACGCCAGGGGCCTGAGCATCGCCGAGGTACAGGCGTCTGCCGCGGCGGCTGCCGAGGAACCGTTCGATCTTGAACATGGCCCCCTGCTGCGGATCACTGTCTTCCAACTGGCCGACGATGACTGGGTGGTTCAGGCGACCACGCACCATATTGCGGTCGACTTCTGGTCATTGATCTTGCTGCTCCAGGAAATTGCCGCAAGTTATCGATCACTCGTGGCCGGGCAGCCGATTGAGCTTCCCGTTCCTACCAACAACTACGCCACTTTTGTCGACCGTCAGCAGGACTTATTGACCGGAAGCCGACGGAAATCGCTGGAGGCATTCTGGCGGGAACAGATCGACGGCATTCCAACGTCTTTTGAACTTCCAACTGATCGGCCCCGACCGCCTCAATTCCTTGGGCGTGCCGCCAGTGAACCGCTAGCCTTTTCTCCGGAGACTGTCGCCGCCATCAATCAACTGGCAACAGCCACATCAGTCACACCAGCCGCCGTTGTGCTTGCGGCTGTCGAGGTCTTCCTGGCCCGCACCTCCGGCCAAGATTCCTTCCTCATCGGCATGCCCTTCTCCGGTCGCAGTCAGCAGCGGTTTGAAAATACCGTTGGATTCTTTGTCAACATGCTCCCGATACCGGCACGCCTCGAGGACAAGCCGACGTTTCGTAGCCTGGTTCAACGAACCGGCCAAACCCTCCTTAATGCCCTTGAACATGAGGACTACCCGCTCGCAGCGATTATCGAAGATGCCCGCTGCAACCGTGACCCGAGCCGTCACCCGTTGTTTCAGGTCTCTTGTACATTTGAAAAATCCCATCGCCGAAACGAAACCGGCCGGGCCGGCTTCCTCTTTCCAGATCGGGCTGAAGCAGTCGAGTTTGCCGGCCTCCGCCAGGAAAGCTTCCATGTGCCGCAGCGAGCCTGCGTTCATGACATTGAGTTTGTCTTCGAACAGACTGAGGCATCGTGCCAGGGCATGATCCGCTACGCCAGTGAACTCTTTACCGCTCGCACCATCGCCTGCCTGGCCAGAAACCTCGAGACCCTTACGGCCGCACTCGTCACTGCGCCAGATCAACCGGTATACGAAGGAAACTGGGGCGGCAAGGCGCCTGCCGGGGCTGATTTGCCCGAGGCTGTAGCACCTGCGGGCACGCTCATTGGTCATTTCAGCCCAGCCCGTTTCGCTGCAGCGACAGATATCGCCGTTGTCGACGGCGAAACAGCCTGGACGTTTGGCGACATCCAGTGGCTTGCCCAGTCTCTTCACGAACAGTTGGCCGCGGCCGGCGTTGGGCCCGGGGCTCTGGTTCCGGTGGTGGGCACTGGTGGTGCGGCAGTGGTGGGCACACTTGTCACCATGCTTGCTGGCCGTGCCCCAATTCCAATTGATCAGCGACTGCCGGCCGTTGGTGAGGATGTTCTTTTAGCCGACTCAGCTGCCACCAGCATCGTCCTTGCCGGTGCTGACGACGCCTTGTCCCCAGATGGTCTCAATGTGATTCGGCTCGCCGATCTGCGCGAGCCCCAGCAGCCCCTGCCGATTCCCGAGCCCAACGCCTCCGACCTTGCGTATTGCATCTACACAAGTGGCTCGACCGGCCGCCCCAAGGGCGTTTTGGTTGAGCAAGCTGCGATTGCTAACTTCCTCGATTGGCGGGCTGAACGGCTGCCGCTCACAGCGACAGATCGCGTGCTGCTGCTCTTCTCACATCAGTTTGATGCTGCCGTTGGGATCAGTCTGGCAACACTCGCAGCAGGAGCCCGCCTGGTGCTGGCGAGCTCAGCCGCACGAAACGACAGCGAAGAGCTTGTCGACATGCTGATCCAAAATGAGATCAGCATCCTCCCGACAACCCCGTCACTCTTGCAGCTGCTGGCCCGACATCCACGATTTTCTGAATGCACTAGCCTGCGTGAAATCTGGTGCGGTGGCGAGGCAATGCCTGCTGATCTGCCCCCCCTTGTTTCCCGACTTCCCGGCGTCAGGCTTTGGAACCTGTACGGCCCGACGGAAACCACTGTTGAGGCAGCAGCCTGGCTCGTACCACCTGATCACGATGGGAGCAGTCGAATTCCCATCGGCCCCGCAGCAGCCGGAGCAACCCTGGTTGTCGTTGATGCAAACCGCCAACTCCTGCCTGACGGGCAACCAGGAGAACTGGCGATTCTCGGACCAGGATTAGCCCGAGGCTACCTTGCTCGGCCCGAGTTGACCGCTGATCGCTTCGTCAACCTGGGAAGCAACAGCAGCCCCCACAGGGCCTACCTCACCGGCGACCGGTGCCGACGGCGGCCTGACGGCTGCATCGAGTTTCTGGGCCGGTTGGATGATCAGATCAAGCTTCGTGGGTACAGAATCGAACTCGGAGAGATTGAGGCTTGCCTCGCCGCCCATCCGGCAGTCGCTGAGGCTGCCGTCACCGTGGTCGCTGCCGGGACACCCGAGGCCCGACTGGCCGGCTTTGTCGTTCCGGCTAACGAGGCCGCCGCTCCCGTGTCGAAAGCAGCGCTGCGGGAGCATCTGACCCGTCATCTTCCTGCCCCCAAACGGCCGGCAACTCTCTCGGTTCTTGACCAGTTACCCCGTTCACCCAGTGGCAAAATTGACCGCCTGCAGTTGCCAGCCGCCCCCCTGGCCGAGGACGACGCAGAGATGACGGTGGTGGCGGCACGAACACCGCTTGAGCGGCACCTTGCTGACCGCTGGCAGGCAATCCTCGGACGGAAGCAGGTCGGCACGAACGAGAACTTCTTCGACCTTGGTGGCACTTCGCTTCAGGCCGCCATGCTGTCTGCCCAGCTAAGTGAAGACCTCAGCGTCCATGTGCCGACGGTATTGCTCTTTGATCTGGCCGACATCAGACAAATTGCCCAACGGCTCGCAGAGCTCCACCCAGCAGCCGTTACCGCTCGCTTTGGTGAGGAATCGCTCGTCGCTAGTGATTCCGCCGATGCCGAAAAAACTGGCCATCCGCTCTTGGTGGCACTCAAGACGACAGGGTCGCGATCTCCGCTGTTCCTCATTCATCCCCCTGGCGGCATTGTCGTCTGCTATACCGCCTTGGCCCACCACTTTGATGAACAGCGACCGCTTATCGGCATCCGCTCCCGAGGGCTTCATGGAACGGAGGAACTACCGGAAACCCTTGAAGAGATGGCGTCTGACTATGCAGCGGCCTTGCGTACGGCTCAACCGACTGGGCCCTATCTCATTGGAGGCTGGTCGTTAGGGGGGGTGATCGCCAGTGAGGTCGCGCGACAGCTGCTCGCTGCCGGCGAACAGGTTGAGCGTCTCATCCTTTTCGACTCGGCACTGCCTGATTCGGATTCTGCCGACCACCACGTGGGGCAGGAGTATGGACTCGATTTGAGCCTGGCCGAACTTGGCGAACTTTCTGCTGCGGACCAGTTGCCATTCCTTTACGATCATGCTCGGAGGATGGGGCTGATCAACGAAACTGCTCCCGAGGAACTGGTTTCAAGGGTCCTGGCAGATCTGCAAAAGCTGTTTGCCCATCACGTCAGGCTCTGTAGCCAGTTCCAGCCTCACCCGATCGATACTGATGGCGTGTTGTTCCGGCCTCTGGACATACCCGTCAAAACAGCTGGGCCGGTAAACCGTGGCTGGGGTGAACTCTTACGATCGGTGGAGGTCTGCGAGGTACCGGGCCATCATCACAGCATGGTCGCCCTCCCGCATGTCACCGCCCTTGCCGCCATCCTGACCGACGTGCTCACCGCAGCAGCGGAGGAAAGGGTGCCTCGCTGAGAAGCAGCCCCTCAGCCCGTTCGGCCATGCTGCCAGCGAACAGCAGCCAACCCTCGCTTATGAGGTCACGGTGTCACCGACCACCCGGCCATCAAGCATGTGCAGCGTTCGGTCAGCCCGGGAAGCCACCGCCTTGTCGTGAGTGACCACGACAAGAGCCATGCCAAGTTCACAATGGAGACGACTGAGGAGATCCATCACTGCTGTCCCACTGGCACTGTCGAGACTGCCTGTGGGCTCATCGGCCAGCAGCAACGCGGGCTGATTCGCCAAAGCCCGCGCGATTGCGACCCGCTGCCGCTGCCCAATTGAAAGTTGGCCTGGCAGGTGCTGCTGTCGATCGGCCATGCCGACCAGCGCGAGCAACTCTGCGGCAGAAGACTCCCGCTGGGCGTCGCTTCGGCCATCACCGAACATCGGCAACTGCACATTTTCACGAGCCGTGAGATTGGGCAGAAGATGAAATGTCTGAAAAACAAAGCCAATGGTTTGGCTGCGAAGTTTGTCGAGTTGCTGATGCGTTGCGAGCGATTGCCCGCGAAACAGCACCCTGCCACTTGTGGGCAGGTCGAGCCCGCCAATGAGATTGAGCAGGGTCGACTTCCCTGAGCCACTCGGCCCCATCACCGAGACAAACGCCTGCTCAGGCAGATCGAGCGTAACCCCAGCAAGGGCTTGGACATTCCCATCGGGATAGATCTTCGTCACCTGCTGGAGGGAAACCACAGCCCCCCCCAGTTCCCCGGCTTCCGGGGTCATCGCAGCATTCAGGCTTGATTTCACGCTCGTTCCTCCCGGACGATCTTGGACTGGGCGGTGTCCCCCGGAGATCACCGATGAACATGCCTCACTCTATTCTGCCATCTTCCCGATCCTGCTGGGATAGCACCCGGCTCCTCATGATAGCGGTGGCTGTTTTCTGCCTCAGCGACTCTGGCTGGGCTGAGGGAACGGCAACCAGCAAAATCCTCACGCGGGTGTCTCCAGGCACGGTAGTTGTCGACTCGGCAGCGGCCCGATGGAATCGGTCCATCTATGTGGCGGTCTCACGCATCACCAACGGGAGCGTTGACTCAGTGCCAATGATGATCCGAAAACGGGTGCCGCTGTTTACGCTCGCCTTGCTGGCAACCGTATCCAACCAGTCCCAAGAAGGTGAAGTCCCAAACTTTGAGCTTCGTGAAGTGGGTGCCGGCTATGCCATTCCACTCGAGGGCCAGTTGACCATCATTTCCACCGACAACCCTCCGGCTGTTGAAGGCATGGACATGATTGGTCGGCAGGTACTGGCTGCCAATGGACGGCATCTTTCGGAACTCCGCTGTATCGGAGCGACCGACACCATGCAGGTGATTGATGTTGATGCGCTATTCTTCCGCGAAGAACAGCATCTGCCCATGATCATGAGACACTTCATTTGGGTAGAGGCATCAACCGGTCGCTGCGCCACCTGCGTCTGGCTCTTGAAGCGACAGGCTGATGGCAGCCTGCACCCGACGCTCGACCCTCCACGCTGGCTTCCGGAAGGCACTCGTGACGAACGGGCTATTCATGTCGATGCCAGCGAGTTCTTTCTCGGCATGCCCACGCAAGATGCTTTTGCCCTGATGAACCTGCCACCAGGGACTGATCTGGCCTGGTCACCCGGTCTGCGGCAGATCGCCAGCGCAGACCGCTATCACGCCGATTCGCTACCGCAATTAGCCGTGGCGATCAACCAGGCACTCGCCCCACTTCGCACCGAACAAAAGGCGTTACGCTAACGAGAGCCCCTCGCGCAGAACCCGATCAAACGAGGTCAGCACAACGGAAGCCCGCTTCGCAGGGAGGGCGACCGCCGCATGGCACCCACTCTCCAAATCGATCAGAGTGACCCCAAAACAGGTCTCGTTCCCATCCAGATTCACCGGCAGTGCCACACTGGCAAGTTGGCAGTCGCCTGATGGTTCGCCATCCCTGGCGATCACACGGGGCATGGACACCGGCAACTCGCACTGCCGGAGCCGATCACCAATGCCTGTACCAATCGCCTTGAATATCGCCTCCTTTGCCACCCAGGCATCCAGCACGGCCATAGCCTGTTGCCCGTGAGGCTGGGCCTGCCATCGCGACAATTCTGCATCGCCAAAAATGGTGCCCGCCATTAACCGGGCCCAGTCAGCAGTGTGGCTCGGCTTCCGGCACTCCAGATCGACACCAACCGGCTGATCAGTGGCAAGGGCAATGAGCCCCTCATCACCGGTATGACTCATGTTGAACTGGCAGCCCCAGTCCTGAGGGCCAGCAAGGAACGGCTTGCCATGGGCATTGGTCTCCAGCGGAACCGCCGCTGGCGGCATGCCCAGAACTTGACCAAGGAGCATCCGCAATCGCCCCCGACTGACGACCGCCCGCCGTCGCACCGCGACAACCCGCCGCTGGCTGCGTTCCCGTTCTGGCCCAGACAGGAACTGCCGCAGACGGTCACACTCGTTGTCATCGGCCTGCAGCGACAGCCTGACAAGCACCAGTCTTGGAGTTTCCGCAGCGACTGGCGGAACAGCCTGACGAGCGATTTGACGGGAGGATTCGACCATCAAGCGAGGGCCTTTGGCAGAGTAGGAAAACTGGTGGCCCCGCGTGTTTTGCGGGGATGCCACAAATGGCTGCGACGAAATGGCTGAGTCGCCATTTTGGGGGAATTGGTGATGTCGATGGTCGATTTCCAACAAGGATGTCTGGAGGAATACCGATGGGGCGGCGCCCAAATCACTGGTTCACTGTTCTGCTGCTCAGCCTGCTTGCGGTGGGCTGTCGGCATAACCCCATGCGGGTGCTCATGCAGGGCACCATGGGCATGAGCGGTGATATGGCGATGAATGGCTCGATGAACATGACGGGTGACCTCGGTATGGATGGCACCATCGTGACCTCGCTGAAGACCGACAACCGCGCCTCACGGCTCTCACGGGTGGTGGTGCGGCAGGGGGAAGCCGCTGGCAGCACCATTGCCATTGTCGATGTCGACGGGCTGTTACTCAACCGCAACATGGGTGGCCTCGGTTCAATGGGAGAAAACCCGGTGGCCCTGTTTCGGGAGAAACTCGCGGCCATTGAAACAGACCCCTCGATCGACGGCGTTGTCCTGCGAATCAATAGCCCCGGTGGCGGGGTAACGGCTTCAGACATCATGACCCGTGACCTGCATGACTTTCAGATGCGGCGGGAGATTCCCGTGGTCGCCTGTTTGATGGATGTCGGAGCCGGAGGAGGCTATCTCCTGGCCTCAACTGCCAACCGCGTCATCGCCCACCCGACCACTCTGGTTGGCGGTCTGGGTGTCATCCTCAACAGCTATAACCTGCAAGAGACAATGGCCCAGTTCAATGTGATCGCCAGGCCAATCAAGGCAGGAAATAAAATCGACGCAGCCTCACCGATCAGGCCGCTGGAGCCAGATGAATTTGAAATGCTGGAAAGTTTGGCAAACCGATTTCATCGCCGACTCCAGCAGCAGGTTCGTCAGGCCCGTCCCCAGGTTCCTCCCGCCGACTCACTCTTCGACGGTCGCGTGGTGGCCGGCGACGAAGCCTTGGCCGCAGGGCTTGTTGACCGGCTCGGCTACCTCAACGACGCCATTGCTGAAGCTAGTAATCTTGCCGGCGGGAAGGCACAGGCAACGCTTGTCATGCTGCGTCGTGACAACGATCGAGCACACACACCTCTCGACGTCACCCCCAATCTCCCGCTCCAATCAGCCCTGTTGCCTCTCAATGTCCCAGGGCTTGAACGTAGTCAGCTCCCGACTTTTCTTTACTGCTGGCAACCAGAGACAAGTCTGGCGGCGGTGTCGGGGGGCTAAGGACAGCCGCCTGCTACTTTCCCTCCGCAGCCAACCGCCGCCGCAGGTTCCGCACGCCTTCCTGGGCAAGCAGGGGAATCTTCGCTCGCAGCAGATTCCCACCGCCAAACCAGTCTTTCGGCTCGGCAAACACCATTCGTGACTCGACCAGCAGCAGCGGACGATCAGTGGCCTCGACAAGCTCGGACACGTCTCGAGCAACAATCACTCCGCCAGCCCCTGCATAAGGCTGAGGGTCCCCCAGGACTCGCTCGCCCAGTGGATTGCTGCCCCACCGACGAAAACAGGTCTGCAGGCCGGTGGCGTTGCCAAAGCGATGGTCGAAGGCCCAGGTCAGCCTGACCCCATCAGCAGCATCGTATCGCACTGCCTGGACAACTCCCTGCAGATCAACACGATTGAGCAGCGTCATTGAGAGAAAGCCGAGCGTTGCCCCCGGATCCTGTGGCCCCGGATCTTGTGGCCCCGGGTCAGCCTGCTCCTTTTCGTCCTCGGTCAGCAAGCGGACCGAGTTGCCCGCCGTATCGGCGTGAACACCAAGGGCCTGCTCGCCTCTTGCCTTCTCTTGAAAACTCGCCAGCGATGCTTGCAGCGTAAAGGCGATCTGAACTTGATGGCCAACGCGGCCTTCTGCTGACTCAACAGGCGTAACGACCACGCGAACAGGTGCCATCTGCGAACGATCGGCAAGCCGTGCCCAGCCAATACGGCCAGCCAGCGTTTCGAGCGTCTCTGGCACCACCGGCGTTCCCGGGCCAACATCCCAGCTAAAACCAGCAGGCTTTTCCGCCTGGGCGGTTGCGTTGATCACCTCTGACGCCGCGACTCCCCGAGGCAAACTGCCAACCACAAGCAGAATCCAGACCGGCAAAAAAACCGCCCCACAATGCATCATCATCCTCTTGATGCCCTCCCGGCAGTACGCCCGACAGGATTCGAACCTGTGACCTGCGGATTAGAAGTCCGCTGCTCTATCCAGCTGAGCTACGGGCGCATGAAAAGTGTCGCTTTGATTCTAGCAGGTGTGGCTCAGCCCCCCTCGGGGTTCTACCCACGACCATTAGGCATGAATAGCCCGGCCATCAGCCGCCAAGGCAGCCTCCTTGAGGACCTCCGGCAAGGTTGGATGAGCGTGGCAGACGCGGGCAATATCCTCGGCTGTCGCACCGAAGTTCATGGCTGCTGCCGCTTCCCCAATCAGATCTCCTGCGGCCGGACCGATAATGTGGATACCGAGCACCTTGTCAGTCGCTGCATCTGCCAGCAACTTGACCTTCCCGGTTGTGTCATTGATCGTCCGTGCCCGGCCATTTGCCCGATAGGGAAAAACGCCCTTCTTGAACGCCACCCCGTCAGCCTGAAGCTGCTCTTCGGTCCGACCGACGGCGGCGATTTCCGGATGGGTAAATACCACTGCCGGTACCAGACCGTAATCGACATGGCACCAGCCCGACTGCATGGCTTCAACACAGGCGACGCCATCTTCTTCTGCCTTGTGGGCGAGCATTGGTCCTGGGATGCAGTCGCCGATGGCATAGACACCAGGAGAGGCCGTCCGGAACTGGGCATCGACCGGGATCCAGCCACGCTCATCAGTCGTCAGCCCAACGGTCTCGAGGCCGAGGTCAGCCGTTGCTGGCTTCCGTCCTGTTGCCGCCAGCACTCGGTCACAATGGATCGGGTCGCGACCTTCACATTCGACCACACAGCTGTCACCCTCAGCCCGGGCTGAGGTCACCTTGACCCCCAATTGGATGTCGAGGCCTTGCTTCTTAAAAAGCGTCAGGGCGTCGCTGGCGATCTCCGCATCAATCCCGGTGAGGATTCTGTCGAAGTACTCAAGCACCGTCACCCGCGATCCAAGTCGTCGCCAGACGCTGCCAAGTTCCAAGCCGATATAGCCGCCGCCAATCACCACCAGATGCTCAGGGACTTCCGGGTACGACAAGGCTTCTGTGCTGGTGCCAACTCGGTCACCATCAACCTGAATGCCCGGGAGCACCACGCTGTGGCTACCGACTGCCAGAATAATTCGCTGGGCAGCCAGATCAGTCACGGAACCGTCGCCACCGATTACAGCCACGCGGCCCGCACCAGCCAGTCGGCCAGTTCCTTTGAACCGGGTCACCTTGTTTTTTGCCAGCAGCGCCTCGATGCCCTTGGAAAGCGTCTGCACCACATCGGCTTTCCGCTTCATCATCACGCTCAGGTCGAGCGAGACGGCTTCAACCAGAACACCGTGCTGCCGCAGCTCACCAGTGGCCAATTCGTACTTATGGCTCGACTCGAGCAGTGCCTTGGAGGGAATACAGCCGACTCGCAGGCAGGTGCCACCGAAGCGGTCTTCCTTTTCGACAATGGCAACCTTCATCCCCAGCTGGGCAGCCCGAATCGCCGCCACGTAACCACCAGGGCCACCACCAATCACTACCAGATCGTGCGTCATGATCTCCTCAAATCAAACGTCCAGGCACCCGACCAACCATTTCTCGCCGCGAGAACGTACAGTCAGCCAATCGAAGCAGCAAAGAACCATGCCGGCTCTTCCCGCATTCAACTAACACTCCAACATCAGCCGACTTGGGTCTTCAATGGTGTCTTTGATCCGCTTCAGGAAGGTTACTGCTTCCCGGCCATCAACAAGGCGGTGATCGTATGACAGTGCGATGTACATCATCGGCCGAATCACCACCTGCCCATCGACCGCCACTGGTCGGTCTTGGATGGCATGCAGACCAAGAATGCCGCTTTGCGGCGGGTTAATGATTGGCGTGCTCATCATCGAGCCATAAACACCACCATTGGAAATGGTGAAGGTACCGCCCTGCAGTTCCTCAAGCTTCAACTTATTGTCAGCCGCCCGACGGGCAAACTCGCCGATTGCCTGCTCGATTTCAGCAAAATTCATCTGCTCCGCGTTGCGGAGGACTGGAACAACCAGCCCCTTCCCACCACCGACGGCAATCCCGATATCACAATAATCACGGTAGACAATGTGCGGGTCACGAAACTCAGCATTAACCTGCGGGACCTCCCGCAGTGCTTCAACAGCAGCCCGAACAAAAAAAGACATGAAGCCAAGTTTCACACCATGACGGTCGGCAAATCGATCTTTGAACTTCTTCCGCAGACTCATCACGGCCGACATGTCGACCTCATTGAAGGTCGTCAGCAAGGCAGCTTCATGCTGGGCCTCAACGAGTCGCTCGGCAATCCTCCGTCTGATCGGACTCATCAAAACGGGTCGTTCCGCACGGTCTCCGGCCGCCACAGCCGTAACCGCACTGCCCGGCACGGGCGGAGCCGCCGGCATCGGTGCTGGTGGCATGGCAGCAGCCACTGGCGGACGCAGAGCGGCCGTGGCATCAGCCTTGGTGACCCGGCCTCCCGGCCCCGTTCCCGCCACAGTCTGCGGGGGAATGCCCGCCTCACCAAGCACCCGGGCCGCCGCTGGCATGACCGGCCCCGCTCCGGCTGTCGCCGGCTGGACTGAGCCAATCATCGTGCTGCCCTCGCGATGACGGACGGAAACCGATTGCGGTGCTGCGGGCTCAGCTG
>RGBY01000150.1 GCA_009919445.1 Planctomycetia bacterium | reverse complement strand
GGTCGCCGAGGGCCTCAGCCGCCTGCTCGCGGGTCGCTGAGGATGGGGCAATTCCGTTCGTAGCGGTCATTCGGCTCTCCCGGGCCAGGTTCTCTACCGGGTTTGAGCGAATTTGCTGGGCATGCCGGTTACCCGCGGGGTAGGTTCAAAGAGGCTCCGAGTTTGCGCAACCGGAAAACTTTTCCTCTCTGTCAATCGGCATTTTGTCGTGGCTGCCACCGTTTTCTATCGACTCCAACCACCGTCGTTCCGGCTTGCGGTCTGGCATGGTCTTTGGGCCGTCGCCTTGATCGCCGCAGTGGTGACGGCGGCCGATGATCTGGCTGCTAGGGAACCGTCCCCGCGTGCCAGTGGCGTTGTCATTGAGGAGGTCAAGCCGGAACTCTACTACCTCGAGGATGATGCAGGTGGGCTGGTTCCTGTCCCGGGGTTTCGGTACCGCGATTTTGTCGATTTGATTCGGCTGCGTGAGGGACTGCCCGGCCTTCCCGAACTTCCAGGTGCCGTCCTTGAGCGGGTTCGTGTGAAGGTCACCATGCCCACTGCGGCTGCGAGTGATCAGCGTACGGCTGCCGTGTCGGTTGAGGCTGTGCTTCGACAGGCTCGAGCCGGTTGGGTGATGCTTCCACTCAAACTGCCAGAACTGGTTATTACCGAGTCACCAGAAACGAGCGGAAGTGGCCAGGTCATCGTAACGGTCGATCAGTCGCAGCCGGACGATCGCAGTGAAGCCAATGCCACTGCGAGCAGCCAGGATGCTGATGCCGACTTGTTGGTGAGGTCGCAGCCCGCGCGGAGCAATGGGTTTCTGATCTGGCTCAATGGCCGTGAGCCGACGGCAGGAGAGTCTTCCAGCGGTGAGGTGGAGGCTGGTTGGGGGCAGCACACCGTTGTCCTCCGCGGTCGGATCCCGGTCGACATGGCAGAGCATCGTGATCTCTTCGTGCTCACACTGCCGGCGGCTGCCAGTTCTGAAGTGCAGATCGTCAGTAGCCGCAGCCAGCCTCGAGTCAGTCTTGATCCCCGGGTGCTCGCCCCTGTGATCCGGCCCCTTGAAAAAGAGGGCGTTACGGGGAGTGTCATCTCTCTGGCTGGTCTGGTGGGGCCGACCAGAATCAGCCTGGCTGATCCGGCAACGGCCACGACGACGACTGTCGAGGCCCCCGAGGCGATTGCCGACACCGAGGTTCGAATCAATGGACGGACAGCACGGATCGACACCATGCTGAGGCTGTCAAAACTTCCTGATTCACTGCGGCAGGTCACCATCTCACTGCCGCCGCGGGCGATTGCCAAGTCGGTTGGAGGGCAGGCCAGCCTCGTCACCCGTCGCGGAACGCCGGAGGCGGCTCAGGTTGTCGTTCGCCTTGACGATGTGCGTGATGGCGCTGCCTCCATCGAACTCTCCTGTGAACGGGTGATCGATGCGGTTGCGGGAAAGCCATTCGACGTTGGAGGTTTTTCTGTCTCAGGTGTGCCTGACTGGCGGCAGTGGGGACGGACCAGCGTCTTCACGACCGACGATCGTCAGGTTGACTGGGAGCCGCGGGCGGGAAACCGCCGCATTGATGCGTTGCCAGCTGCTCAGCAGCCCGGCTTTGTGGCGGCATTTGCCTACGACACGCAGCCCGTCTCGCTGCCGTTGCGGGTGCGGCCCCGTAGCAGTCGCACCGTGATCGAGCCAGAGTACCGGTATCACGTCTCAGCCAGTCGGGTGGAGCTCGATATCCGGCTTCGAGCCGCCATCCGCGGTGTTGCAGCAGACCGTGTCCAGGTTGCTGTACCGGGCTGGGAGGTCGAGGAAGTCGGTCCGCCTGGCGTCGTCGATGTGGCCGGCGTTGTGGTGGATAACGGCGTTGCGGTGGTGCCGTTTCTTCAGCCGCTGGCCGGCGATGTTGTGATCGAACTGCGGTGCAGCCGGGCCGTTGACCGTTCGGTCGATTCGCTCCGCTGGACGACGCCGGTGCCGCAGGCTGATTTAGTGGGGCCGGGGAGTGTGGTGATTACCTCGGATGCCGATATCGAGCTGATTCCTGAAAACCAATTTATCGAGGGCATGAGTCGGCAGGTGGCGACGTCGTTGGAGCGGGCTGGTGGTGATTCGTTACAGATGGCCTATCGGGTGGAAGCTGCCGAGGCAATCTTTGCTGCCACACGCCGGTTCCTGGACCGCCAGACAGACGCCTCCGTGACAACGCAGGTCGATGTCGCGGCCGCGATGCTCACTGCCCGGCAAGTGCTCAGGCTTGATGTGGCGCATGTGCCGCTTGAGTTTGTGGAGTGGCAGGTCCCTGAGGCTTTGTTCAAATCGGGCAACCTTGAAGTGCGGCAGAATGGTGAACTCCTCACCCCAGAGGTGGTTGGGGTGAGTGCAGATGAGCCGGGAGTGCCGGTTTCTCCGGCGGCCTCAGCCGAGCCTGCTGAAGTCATCGGGCAGCAGACGGGGGATGATGCCAGCGCGGCCGCCACCAGGCTGCCTCAGGTGTTGCTCCGTACACTCTTGCCCGAGCCCCTACTTGGCTCCGGTGAACTGGTGCTGCGGTATCGGCAACCGCTCCCTGAGATTCCTGATGAAACGACGGTCGCCGTTTCGGTTCCGTTACTCCTGCCCGAGAACGCGGTTATCGGTCGTGAGGCACTGACCCTCGAGCAAACCGGAGACTACACGGTTGAGGTTCGTGATGAACGGTGGAGCCGTGAAGGGGATATGCAGACCCTTGGCATTGGCCGCACCTGGAATGCGACCGAAGACCGCAATGCCATCGACCTGGCAATTTCACGGCGGCAGGAAGATGTCGAACGAGAGGCTGTCGTCGAAGCGGCTTGGGTACGAACCACGTTGCGGCCTGCACGGCGGATCGATCATTGGACCTATGCCGTGACCAGTACAGCCGATCGCCTGCCCCTGCTGCTGCCCGGTGCCGATGTGGATAGTAGGTCCACCGGGCGGCCGGTGGCCCGAGTCCGGGTTGATGGTGGTCGATGGCAGGAGGTGAATGACGCCAGTGGACGCTTTGAGGCCGCACTGACCCGAGGTCGATCGCACCTCTTGGAGATAGAGGTTCAGCAACCGTGGCAGCCGGCCATGTTCGTAGGCCCGTTGACCCTCCCGGGCTGGGTTGCCCTCCAGCGGCCTGCGTTACCGTCGTCAACGATCTATCGGCAGTTTGCCTGGGAACTTCTGCCACCTGCTGATCAGGCCCTGCTTGCCGGACCGGCCGGCTGGACCAGCCAGCAGACCTGGGGGTGGACCCGCTTCGGTTTTCAACCAGTCCCCCTGGTGTCGGTTGCCGACCTGGTCGACTGGGTTGGTGAGTCAGTTGCCCCAGGAATGGAACTTGCCGTCAATGAACTGGCGGCACCCGACCGCGCATCGGAGCGACGTCTGGTTTTTTGGGATATTGGTACCCCGGCAGCTGTGCGGGTGTTGTTTGTCCCGTGGTGGTTGCTGGTCCTGGCTGGCAGTGGCCTGCCGCTGCTGGCGGGGATGGTACTGGCCTTGCGGCCAGCAGTTGGGCGTTGGCTGTTGATCGTGCTGGCCGTCTGTTTTTTCGTGGGCATGGCCGTGGTGCCGTTGACAACGCTGCTGCTGGTGCAGGCAGCAGTACCCGGGCTAGTGTTGGCGACCGGCGCGGTCGTGGCCAGCTGGTGGCGGACATTCAAGGCAGGGAGTTTCTGGCATGCTGGAGAGCCAGTCTCATGGTTTGATCATCGCCCTGATTCGGTAACCCAGGCGGCTGAGGCTGAATCATTAGTGATCAACGTGCAGTCGTCGGTGGCTAACCGTGACCTTTCCGCGACGGCTACCCATTCTGCTGCCAAGCCATAGGGAGGAGACCGATGAGCCTGTACCGATGGCGTCCGGTCACCCGCTGGCTGAGGACAACTGG
The DNA here is from genome assembly GCA_009919445.1 of Planctomycetia bacterium. Taxonomy (GTDB): domain Bacteria; phylum Planctomycetota; class Planctomycetia; order Pirellulales; family UBA1268; genus UBA1268. The sequence goes on along the minus strand of RGBY01000150.1, from coordinate 2,380 downwards.
CCTGCTGCTCGCTGGCATGGTGTTGGCTGACCAACAGGTGTCAGTGAGTTGGGGAGATGCTCCCGATGCTCCCGTGGCTACTCCTGCTGCTGGTGTTACCCCGGCGGTCAATCCTGCGACGGCTGGGCTGCCCGCTGTCGAACTGCCCGCTGTCGATACACCCCGCGTTCAAGGCAGGGGAGAGCCTGACGGGTTTCAGGTTGAGCGGGCTGGCAGCCTGCCATTTGTTCGTGTGCATGTTCCATCTGGGCGTCTCGCCGAGGTCTCGGCCGGCGGCGAGCGGTACATTCCGATGGCGGCGGCTGAATTTGAGGAGGCCGTTCGTCAGTTGGCTCTTCCTGCGGGCGGGGATCTGCGAGGCCTGCCGCAGTTGGCAGCCGACCGAGTCACCTACCGGGCTCGACTTGATGAGGCAGGCAGGCTCCGTGGTGAGGTTGCGTTTACCGTTCCAGCCGGTGCGACCGCAGCGTTCTTGCCGACCGGGCAGGTCCTCCTGAAAAACTGCCGCTGGCGTCCTGCGGATGAGCAAACGGCTGAGCCAATACCGGTCGATTTGTGTGGCTTGCCCGACGGGTCAGTGGAACTCAGGCTGCCCGGCCCAGGGCAGATAACAGCAGATGTTTCAGCCCTGCCAAGATGGGCATCACAGCCACCTGTTCAGGCGGTTCCTCTGGTAGGCGGCGAACCTGAATATGCCTTCGAGTTACCGCTTGTCCCGGCCTTGGCTACCAGGTTGGAACTCAACCTGCCTCTCGGTCTGGTGCCACGAGTTGCCGGGACCGAGGCCAGCCGCGTGGTGCCCGAGGCTGATGGTGTGGAGGAAGAAGGGCGTCAACGGTGGCAGTTTTTATTCGGTCCGCGTCGGACCGTGAACCTTGAGTTGGCGGCAGCGAGCCCCAACCGAATGACAGTCTGGTCAGCGGTCAGAATCGGCCGACGAGTGACTGACGTCAGCACGGTGTTGCGACCGGAAACCACCTGGAAAAATCGCACCATTCGACTGGCGATTGCCGGCGATCTCATGGTTACCTCTGGCACGGTGAGTCTGCCTGGTGATCGTGAGCAACTGGCGGTGGAGCAGGTCACGGCCGCATCTGGAGACCGGCTTATTCGGCTGCCGTTGGCAGCCGTGGGGACCCGTTGGCCGCTGCAAATCAACGGCATTGTGGCCGGTTCAGGCTTGGCTGAGAGCACCCTTGAACTGCCGGGCTTGAGCGTGCCGCGAAAATGCTGGGCCGGAGGAGGCATGCGGGTTGAGATCGACCCTGACCTCCAGTGTGCGCAGGCTAACCCAACTGGCTGGCTTCCGGTGTCAGACGCCCAGGCCGACCGGTGGCCACGACCACCGGTTGCTGCTGATTCCCCGACAGCCGCTGATGGAGTTGCCGTGCTGGCATTTGAACAGCAGCGGGCGGGGGGGCAGGTAAGACTGACCACGGCGGCCCGACGGCCCGAGTTTGACATTGCCCGCGTCACCACCGTTGATGTGACGACTCCTTCGCTGGTTGGACGAGCCGCTTGCGATATTCGGGTGCGGCGGGGCAGGGTGCATCAACTTGTTGCCCGAATCGCTCCGGAGTGGTTGATTGATTCTGTCGAGCCGCTTGTTCTGGATGAAGACCGGCCCCGTTCAGAGGCGTCACCAGATGCAGACAGGGTAGAGCAACCGAGGCCCCTTGACGAAGGAGGCGATCAACTGGCCACCCGCTACGAGTGGAATGTTGTTCGCCGCGAGGGAGGAGATCAGCTCATTCTTGACCTGCCGACCGCCATCACCCCCGCGCGGGAACTGCGGCTTCGGATCACGGGCCACCGTCGGGGCGTTCCAGCCGGGGGGCGTTTTCAATCGACGGCGGCAGATATGGTCCAGCTTGAGGGCGAACTGACGGGGCAGGTCTGGGTCGATTTCCATACCAGCCCAGAAACAACGCTTGTTGAAGGTGAGCAGGCTACTCCATCACTACCGTTTGGTCCGCGGCTGGCGCAACTCGCTGAAGCCGGAGCCTGGCGGCAGCGGGTTCCAGGAGGACGGCTGGCAACGCCGCACGAGTTCCTCTTTTTGCGGCGGCGACCGCCCCTCGATGCAGAAACGCAGACCCGTCTGACTGTTCGGGGCGAGCAGCTTAACGAAACCTTTAGTTTCACCTGTCAGCCCCAGCAGGGAGAGCTTGATGCCCTGACGATTCATTTTTCAGAGCCGGTCGGCGAACTCGACTGGTCAGTCCTCAATGCCGGGAAGACAACTGTCTTCGCCCGTCGCTTGGAACCGGCTGAGCAGCCAGTTCGTGGACTTTCGGGAGCAGTGGACTGGCCGGCGGCGGAGTCCTGGCTCATTGAGGTGACACCCCCGCTGCCAGGCATCACGACCATTCGCGCGACC
>RGBY01000149.1 GCA_009919445.1 Planctomycetia bacterium | reverse complement strand
GTGCCCGTTCAAACCAGGCCCGCTCACAAAACCTCACCGCATCTTCAGGCTGCACTACCTGGACATCCACAGACTTGGCATCTGCAACCTCGGCATCCGAAAACTTGGTATCCGAAAACTTGGCATTTCCTGATTCAGGCTGGGCCGCCTCAGCGATCCTGAGGGGCAGCACCATCTCTGCTGAAGTCAGCAGGCAAAAAGCGAGGCCATGCCCACCGAGAACCTGCCAGAATCGGGGCCAGCGAAAAAAGGTCAAAAGACGCACGACAAGACCACCGCAGCCAACAGAGGAGACCACCAGGCCGCGGCAGGCCGGCCCGAACGCCCAAACGCAAAGAGGGCGCTTGCAGTATACCCGACCGCTTCATACTGTTGACGAGGGCCGTTGATCTTGCCTTGTGATCTTGGCAGACGTCCCCTTCTCCAACCGTTGGTTTTTCATGCCCGCTGTCGCTCCGACCACCGATGACGACGATCTCTTCTCGGGATCGACGATGACCATCGGCGAGCACCTGGAGGAACTGCGAGCCTGCCTGATCCGAGGAGCGATCGGGCTTCTGATTGGTGTCGTCATCGGCTTTTTTATCGGTCGACCCGTCGTCCATCTGATTGAGTCGCCGCTCCGCCGGGCACTTGGCGACTACTACACCGAGCGGGCCATCGAGGCTTTTGATCAGTGGACACCACGGCGGCACGATGGCCCAGGCCTGCCCTACTCGCGATCCGAGATCATTGATGCCGTCGAACGACACGGGCTGTCGTTTGAACTGCGTGAAGTTCATCCCGGCCGACTTCCTGGCAGCCCACCTGTAGTCGGTGAACGCTCAGCCTTTGAACTGGAGGCTCTTGAGCCGATCCTGCTTTGGCAGCCTCTGGCCCGTGACAGCCGCGTCAGCATCACCACCCTCAGCGCGCAAGAGGCCTTTGCCATCTATGTGAAGGCTGCCCTGCTGGTTGGCTTTGTGCTGGCTGGGCCGTGGATTCTCTATCAGCTCTGGACCTTCGTCGCAGCGGGGCTCTATCCGCATGAGAAGCGGATTGTCCACTTGTTTCTGCCGGTCAGCACCGTTTTGTTTCTCAGCGGCGTCGCCCTTGCCTTCTTCTTCGTTTTTGATTTTGTGCTGGCTTATCTCTTGGCATTCAATGAATGGCTGGGGCTTGACCCAGACCCTCGGATCAGCGAGTGGCTCAGTTTTGTTCTGTTTTTGCCAGTTGGCTTTGGCCTCGGCTTTCAGTTGCCTCTTGTGATGGTTTTTCTCGACCGACTGGGCATCGTCGAATCAACCACTTTCACCAGCCAGTGGCGAATGGCATTGGTCATTATCTGTGTCACCGCAGCTATCCTGACGCCAGCCGACCCCTACAGCATGCTCTTTCTGGCTGTCCCGCTGGCGGCGCTCTACTTTGGTGGAATCGCGTTGTGCCGCTGGGTCAACCATTCTTCCACCCACACTGCTCATGCTGAGCATGCCGGCAGCTAGCTCACAAATGCCAGCCAGTAGAAGATGACCCCCGTCACGGTCGTCGCCAGCAGGTCTGCGGCTGCCAGCCGCGCCATGACCCGATGACGTCGGCTGTGGGCTGCCGGCATCGGTGGTGACGGAAACCGTCGCAGGGCCTCAATCAGCACCCAGAGCAACAGCACCAGGGTTGAGATGGCAAAAACCAGATGAATGGCCAATGCCGTGAGCACACCAGCAGGCCAAAATGGACTTGCCGCCGCTCGCACTCTCCAGTCACTGATCAGACGGATGTCAATTTCAAAGACCACAATGGCTGCCAACAGTGCCGCAATGATGACACTCTGGAGCGCCTTATGAAGCCGGTACTTCTTTCGCCTAACAGCGACGATGCTGATAGCCAGTATTGGCAGCAGGGCGAATAGGCCGACGAGGACGACGTCCATCCCAAGTGAGCCGCGGCTTCCCAGAAAACCGTCAATCCCTGGAAGCTCTACTGACGCAGCGGCAATGACTTCCCCTCGTATCATTGGCTGTTGATTCCCCCTCCGCCGCACGCGATCACATCACCCCTTTATCGTCCTGATCGACCGGGACGTTGCCTCCCCACCGCTGCCTCCCCCGAACCCGCCCAGCCACCCTAGCCGTTAGGATTTGCGACATTCCGGCCGTATGGGCTACGATCTCCGTCTCGCTGGCCGAGTGGCGAAACTGGCAGACGCACGGGACTTAAAATCCCGTGGAGAGGAATCTCCGTGCGGGTTCGAGCCCCGCCTCGGCCACTGGATTGCAAGCCGCCTTAAAATCCTGGGTTGCCCCAGGAACCCCCGCCAAGCTATCTGTCTGCTTCCGCAGCGGGTTTTATCCGCTGAAATTCAGCCCCGGTAGCAGTTGAGCGTTCCTGGCATGCCGAATCTGGTCAACCGATCCGAACCGGAATCCTTAGTGATTTCCAGCAGGTCTTCGGCAGCCGTCTGCCCTTCCCCTTGGATTCCCTGGCTCATTGCCCCTCTTTTTGTCTTGCTTCCCATCCTTGGCTGCTGGCTTACCGCTGGCATGAGCCGCCAGACGGTCAACGGCCCATCGGCTTCCACGGCACGAGCAGCGCAACCGGTTGTCACGATGGTGACGGCTGTAACGGCTCAATAGCAGATTGCGAGAGCCGGGCGATCTCCCAGGGGCGTGATTTCCGGCATTCTTCTTGGCGAACGGCCTTCTTGCCGATTGGCGTGACCAGGAAAGATGGGCTAGCCTTGCGGGTAAGCATGCTCGCTCCTGGTAACAGTGCACCAGTTGATGCGACATCGCCGTCCGCCGGTGGTTTGTAATGACACTTCGTTCCCGTATCGCTCTGATTGTTGCCCTGCTGGTCAGCCTGGTTGCTATCGCAACAACCGGCGTGCAGACATTGCTGAGTCGTGAGGCAGTCCTCGGGCAGGTTCGGCAGGGAGGAAACGCCATCGCCGAAAGTCTGGCACGCGCCGCCGCATTTGCTGCCGAAGTACCAACGCAGGTCGAAGAAGAAATGGGCCGGCAAATGAAGACCCAGGCCACATTAGTGGCACAACTCGTCGCCATTGCCACTGACGCTGGACTCCAACCCACGACGATTACTCAGCAACTCAAGGCAATCGCTGAGTCCGAGGGAATCGAGATATTAGCCAGTGATTCGGCTGGCCGAGCAATCATTTACACCTACACAGATGACACTGACTCGTTGTTCGTGTTTTCGCCTGACCCAAATGAACAACCTCAAGCCCATCAGTTCTATCAACTGCTCGAGGGAAAGGCGCAGAGTGTTATCCAAGATGCACAGAAACGTGAAACTGATGACAAAATCTTTAAATACGTTGGTGTTGGTGGAATCGACAAACCACGGATCGTGCAGGTTGGCATGGAAGCCAGTTTCCTGGAACGGCTTGACCAAAACCTCGGCATGCAGCGATTACTTGACGAACTCATCGGTGGTGAGGTTCGCGGGATCACCATGCTCTCGTCAGATTTTTCTCCTGTGGTGAGCCGACGAGTCACGAGGACCGGAACAGTAACTGCCCCCCTGCCCCTTTCTGCCTCTGACCGTCGACTCGCCGAAGACTGCTTTCGTCAAAAGAAAGCTTGCGGACGCCTGGCTAGCGACGGCTACCATGTTGCTGCTCCGGTTACCCGGGCTGATGGCTCGATCGCTGGTGCCGCCTTGGTGAGTATCTCAACGGATGCAACCTATTCGCTGCTCTGGAAACAATCGCTAGGAGGCCTGCTGGCCGCCTTCTGCCTGGGCATCCCGGGCATCCTTGCGGCGGTCTGGCTGGGCCGTTCGATTGCTCGCCCGGTCCAACTGGCCGTCGGCGTTGCCGAGGCGATTGCCGCTGGTGACCTGACCCACGACACACCACAGGCCACCAACGATGAAGTTGGCCGCCTCCTCCGCGCCTTCGCGGCCATGCATGTCTCCCTAGCTGGACTCATCGGCCGAATTCAGCATGCTGGCAACCGCCTCTCGACCGTTGAGTCCGACACGTCCGATTCTTTGAAACGGCAAGAAATTGCCATTCGTCACTTCGATGATTCAACGGCTGAAATTGCCGCAGCAGTCAGTCAGATTTCTGCAACCAGCAACGAACTACTGCAGGCCACAGGACAGGTTCGTGATTTGGCCCGTGAAGCCCAGCATGTTGCTGACGAGGGCCAGGGCGGACTCGAACGCATGACCGACTCGATGCGACAACTCGATGATGCCATGCATGCCTTCACCAGAAAGCTGGCCACCATCAGCCAGCGTGCTGCCGGTATCACTACCGTCGTAACGACCATTGCCAAAGTGGCGGAACACACCAACCTTTTATCCCTGAATGCAACCATCGAAGCCGAAAAGGCCGGTGAAGCTGGACGCGGCTTCCGTGTTGTTGCCCAAGAGATTCGGCGACTGGCTGACCAGACAGCAATCGCCACCAAGGACATTGAGCGGATGGTTGGTGAAATGCAGGGAGCGGTATCGAGCGGCACCATGGAGATGGACCGCTTTCGCAACGAGGTAAGCGGAAGAGTCAGCGCTGTCGCCGAAATCAGTGACAACCTCGGCCGAGTGGTTCAGCCAGTGGCGGCGGTCAGCCGTTCACTCGAACAGGTCCATGAGGGCATGCAAGCCCAGTCTCAAGGGGCTGGCCAGATCCGTGATGCGATGAAATCACTCCAGACTGCAGCCGGCGAATCATCTGCCGCTACTGCGATGTTTTACGCCTCACTCGACGAACTCCGTGCCTCCATCAACGAACTCAACACGGAATCAGGACGGTTTCGGCTCGAAACGCCCCCCGCCTGACTCAGCCACCGGCCTTCACCGTACGGTGCCGGTCGGTCGTCGCGCCGTCTGCCGAGCAACCAAAAACCGTCGCAGGCCGCTCACGATTCGCTGCGGAGACTGGCTTCCCGAAGCCATGAAGACAGGCGTCTCACCATCATCGGTGACAATCACCTCAACCGCATCGGCTTCCAGCTGACCACCGAGCAACTGCTCGAGCGAGGCGTCGACTGTTGCCCCGCCTTCAGCGGAAGAAGCCGGCAACGCTGCCACCACAAAGTTTTCAGCAGCAAGCGAGGCAAAATCAGGGTCGTTGACCAGCGTCGCCGAGCGACTGGTCGCCACCTTCGCCGTACTCCCACTGATCACCAGAACGATCGGCCGCTGTGTTTCTCGGGCAGAATCGACTGCCGCGCGGAGGGTTGTGAACACCGGCCCGGCCAGTTCACCTTCTGACTCTTTGGCGGGTTCCTTGGCTGGCAACTTACCAGCCAGTTGGCTGATCCAGTTGGCAGCCGATGCCCCGCGATAGCCTTTCTGCTCAGCAAGCTTCTCCCCAACGGCGTTAAGAACCAACACCGACGGAAAGGTCCGAACGCCATACTTGACACAGAGTTGAGATCGCTCGCTACGAACTGCCGGGCTGATGCCTGACTGGGGCAGATCGACCATCAAGAGAACGACATGATCTTCAGCCCATTCTGAGAAGGCTGAACTATCAAAGACCTGTTTCTCGAGCGTCCGGCAGTGTGGACACCAGTCACTCCCGGTGAAAAGGGTCAAGACCGGCTTGCCTGTCCGAGTCGACTCGGCCAGTGCCTGATCGTAGTCTGTCAGCCAGGCCTCTGAGCCAAAAACAGGGGCAGAGCAAGCCAGGAGAAGAAACGCGACAACGCCTAAACGGCGTGCGCTGACAGCACCAAGAGCCCGCAACAAAGACAACGGTATCGACAACGGCATCGGCATTTTCCTCCATGTGGCACACCCGACAAAAATTCATCGGGCGACCATTGCCTCCGCCACGAGGCCCATCCTTGGGGATCCATCTGTAACGCTAGCACTGATGGTGAGAACTGACAATCAGCGGGCATGAATCGCCTTCCTGCGGGGGAAAATCCCACAGCAAAACGTCATCACGCCTGAAATCGCCCGGACGACCAGCCTTCCGGCACGCCCACAATGCCCTTTGCCCCCTTAAGCCCATTCACAAATTCCTGCTGATCAGACGGCGCTCGGCCGGGTCACCCGGACAGCCCGGGACGCGTGACGCAGCTACAAAGAATCTGCGATCTCCTGCTCGGCTTTAGCAATCCGACTCCATAAAAAAACGCCGCCCACCGTGAGGTGGGCGGCGCCTTCGCCTAGATGGTCAGGAGAATTTCTCCCGATGTGCTGCCGGGGCCATGGATGGCCTGGCAGCCGTAAAACTAGAACTGCCAGATCACGTCGCAGCCACCGTAGAACTGGCCGGACTTATCGAAGTTCGTGCCGTAGGGCAGGATGCCGCCGTTG
>RGBY01000148.1 GCA_009919445.1 Planctomycetia bacterium | reverse complement strand
AAGGCGAAAAAACCAGAACTCAAGGTCGTGGCGGTAGAACCACTCAACAGCCCAGTCATCACTCAAAAAATGGCCGGAGAGGCGATTCAGCCGGGACGGCATACGATCCAGGGAATCGGGGCTGGCTTTATTCCCGACATTCTCAACCTCGACATCATCGACGAGGTGGTCAAGGTCGCCGATGAACATGCGATGGAAACAACGCGACAACTGGCCAAACGCGAGGGGCTCATGTGTGGCATCAGTTGTGGTGCTGCTGCCTGGGCAGCCCTTGAGGTAGCCCGCCGTCCAGAAAATGCCGGCAAGATGGTTGTTGTCGTCCTCCCTGATCTCGGGGAACGTTACCTGTCGACCCAGCTCTTTCCCGAATAGTCAGATTTTGGGGAAACCGCTCGTGCGGGACTGCTGATCCCTTGCCTCCGGCATGGGGGCTGGTAGCATCAAATAGTCGGGGCTCGGCCCCCGACTCACCACTTGCCCGAGTGGCGGAATTGGCAGACGCGCAAGATTCAGGTTCTTGTCCAGGTTACTGGGTGGAGGTTCAAGTCCTCTCTCGGGCACTCGATCGATGAGCCGATGGCTTGGCAGAGGCCGGCTGGTTCATCAGCCAAAATTGCAACGGTCGGCTACGGCCGTTCGAAAAGGGCCTCTAACTCAATCGGTTAGAGTAGCGGTCTTTTAAACCGTAAGTTCTGGGTTCGAGTCCCAGGGGGCCCATTTGCCAATGCGGTCAGGTTCTCAAGGGGGCCGCCAATTACCTCGTCAGCTGAAAATCCCGCCTGACGCAGTTCGCGAATCGCCAGCCCACCAGTCCGCTTGGCCAAACGCTTCCCCGATTGATCCCGAACCAGCGGCGTGTGGTAGAAGCGAGGAACGGCCCAACCGAGGGCTTCGTAGAGCAGCAACTGGCGAGCCGTACTGGTCAGTAGATCTTCGCCACGAACCACCTCGGCAATGTTCATGAGGTGATCATCAGCAACCACGGCCAACTCGTATGCTGCCAGATCTTCACGCCGCCAGACCACAAAATCTCCGAAATCGACCCCAGCGGTTCTGGTGACCGTCCCGAGTCGCTCGTCAATGAACCGCATGACTCGGCCATCAGGAACTCGAAATCGCCACGGCACACCGGCCGGGGTAGCGGGCAGGTCCCAGTGCTGGGGCCGCAGGGCGGGTGGAAACACCGTCTCACCGTGACCGCTCGGATGGGGTGCAACGGCGGCTGTTTCCAGATCACGGCGAGACTGAGGACTCGGATAGATCAACCTGGCTTCCGCGAGTTGCTGCCACACCCTGCGGTAGACCGCATCCCGATCTCGTTGGGCATAGGGACCATGTGGCCCCCCGCAGTCGGGACCTTCTGACCATCGCAGCCCAAGCCAGTGAAGGTCTTCAAGGGCCGCTTCAACAAACTCAGAGCGGCAGCGGTCAGCGTCGAGGTCTTCCATTCGCAGCACGAGATCACCGCTGGCCCGGGCTGCCGCGACGGCAAAGGTGCGGGCATGACCCAGGTGCAACAAGCCGGTAGGAGTCGGAGCAAGGCGTCCTCGGGTGCTCATTGAAACTGGCGGGGAAGGAGGGAGAAAAACGGGTTAACGGGCCAATGGGTCAATAGTTCGGGGGGGCCGAGGGGTCGAGGCCCGATGCGTGTCCAAAGGGGCTGCCGGCGCCGTTCCAGAGGCGGCCAGCGGGGGCTTTGGAGGAGTCTCTGTCACGAACCTCGATCAAGGAGTATATTCCTTGTGGATGGAGTGCCGGTGCTCCGTTCCCTCGCACCCCCAGCCGGCAATTGTCTTCGCTTGTCCCGTCATTCGTCCTTCGAGTGCCGGAACCGAAGCGGCCCTTTCCCCCCACCCCGCACGAAGCCGTCAGGCAAAAGAACGACCATGGACCTCTCCAAGCTCCGCAATATTGGCATCTCGGCCCACATCGACTCTGGCAAGACAACGCTCTCGGAGCGGATTCTTTTCTACGCCGGCCGTATCCATCGCATTCAAGAAGTAAAAGGCGACGGTGATGGGGCAACCATGGACCACATGGATCTGGAACGCGAGCGTGGCATCACGATCACCTCAGCTGCTACCAGCGTCGAGTGGAAGAATCATCCGATCAACCTGATCGACACCCCCGGCCACGTCGACTTCACGGTTGAGGTTGAGCGAAGCCTGCGGGTTCTTGATGGAGCAATCCTGGTGCTCTGCTCCGTGGGTGGCGTGCAGAGCCAGTCAATGACTGTTGACCGTCAGATGAAGCGGTACAAGATTCCGCGGCTAGCATTCATCAACAAAATGGATCGTACCGGCGCCAACTTTGATCGCGTCGTCCAGCAACTTCGTGACAAACTTGAAGTCGATGCGATCCCCATGCAACTGCCGATTGGCAAGGAAGACCATCTGCAGGGCGTGATTGACTTGGTGCGAATGAAGGCAATCTATTTCGATGGCGACAATGGCGAAACCGTCAGGGAAGAAGAAATCCCTGATGAATTGCGGCAGCAGGCCGACGAGCAACGGCATGCCATGCTTGAAAGCCTCGCCATGTACTCCGATAGCCTGATGGAGAAACTTCTCTCCGAAGAGGCAGTGAGTGAAGATGAGATCCATGCCGTGGTGAAGTCGGCCGTCCAGAGCCAGAGCATCACGCCTGTGTTCTGCGGTTCGGCCTACAAGAACAAGGGGGTTCAGCCGCTACTCGACGCCGTCACCCGCTACCTGCCCAGTCCTCTGGAAAGGGCCGTTTATGCGAAAAAATGGGACAATCCGGACGAGACCTTCGAGCTTTCGCCTGATGATGCCCAGCCAACCGTGGCCATGGCTTTCAAGATCGTTGATGATGCCTACGGCCAGTTGACCTTCATGCGGATCTACCAGGGAACGTTGGTCAAAGGCGAGGGCTACTACAACCAGCGGACACAGCAGAAGCAGCGGTTTAGCCGAATCGTACGGATGCACTCCGACAAGCGGGAAGAAATCGACACAGCTGGTGCTGGCGACATCGTAGCTGTCATGGGTGTCGATGCCGCCAGTGGCGACACGTACTGCGCCGATAATAAATACTGCTCATTGGAAAGCATGTACGTGCCCGAGGCGGTCATCAAAATGGCGGTCTGGCCGACAAAGCGAGACGGCCTCGATCGTCTCAGCAAGGCACTGCAACGATTTACTCGAGAAGACCCCACCTTTAAGGTTTCGACTGACGACGAGACTGGCGAGACGGTCATTGCCGGCATGGGTGAGTTGCACCTCGACATTTACGTGGAGCGAATCCGCCGAGAATACAAGGTTGATGTTGAGGTTGGTGCTCCCAAGGTGAGCTATCGGGAAGCCCCCACGCAGCCGACCGAGTACGACTACAAGCACAAGAAGCAGACGGGTGGTTCCGGTCAGTACGCTCACATCGTGGGCAAACTGGAGCCGTTACCAGAGGACTCTGAGGAGAACTTTGAGTTCCTCAATGAAGTCGTTGGTGGCCGTATTCCGAAGGAATACATTCCTTCGGTCGAAAAGGGCTTCCGGTTCTCAATGGACAAGGGGCCGATTGCTGGCTTTCCTATTGTCCGCGTAAAAGCAACGCTTTCAGACGGCTCGTACCACGATGTTGACTCCTCAGACATGGCCTTCCAGGTCTGCGCCCGCACCGGTTTTCGGGAAGCATTCCTGAAAACGAAGCCGGTACTGCTTGAGCCAATCATGAAGCTCGAAGTTGAGGTGCCGGCAGACTTCCAAGGGGCCGTCACCGGCGAACTCAACAAGCGTCGTGGCCTGATTGTTTCGACTGAAACCGTTGGTAACTCGTCAACAATTATCGCCGAGGTTCCGCTGGCCGAGACCTTTGGTTACTCAACCGACCTCCGCAGCCTGACCCAGGGCCAGGGTGTCTTCTCCATGGAATTCTCGAAGTATCGGCCGATGCCGGCCAACGTTCAGCGAGAAGTTGTGGAAGAGCGGAAGCAGGCCGAGTTGGCTGCCGCGAAATAATCGCCGGCAGTCAACAATCGCCGGTGGATGTAGCACGAACGCGGGCTCATAGAACGATCGCGTTTCAGGCCACAGCGGGGAGCCAGTCACAGTGGGCAGTAAGAGGCGAATACCGTCTTGTTAGCTGCTGGCTTCAATCTGCTCAGCGACGGCATCCCAGAAAGCAATTCTGGCCTCCAGGGCCAAGCGGGCGGTCTCAGAGGCTTCGGCCCAGCGGACGGGGTCTTGCCCACACAGACCCGCCACAATTCTCCGGCAAATGGGGGCATGGTGCTCGTCATCATGCTCGATATGCCGCTGGAGGTAGTAGCGGTAGGTGCCCCAGACGCTTGGCTCTTGTTCGGCCAGGCCACTGACAAGTTGCCGGAACATGTCGGGGATGACATCCTCGCGGCCGTAGGTAAACGCAGCCACGATTCGATGAGGCGAGCCTGATGCAATAATCGAAAACGATTGGTTGACGAATGCCCGAGCTGCAGCCGGCACCGCCTCGTCGCTTAAAACTGTCTTGAGAGACTGTCCCTCGGTCAGCCCGCTGATGACTCGCTCAATAGCACGGCTATCAGCACCGGCTGCCGCCATGCTTTTCAAGTAGAGTTCAAAATGTGAGGCCGACGTTCCATCGGGGAGAAGGTCAGACTCCTCATCAAGGACAATCTCGTTGACAAGCCTCCTCGCCTGAGGGTCTGGCGACGGCACCCAGGGAACATCAACGCAGCTAAGATGCCGCTGCATTGCCTTGAGGAGACTTTGGAAGTCCCAGACAGCCCAGACGTGGGCCTCCATGAATTGCCGAATCCGTTCGGGCCGGTCAACCATGCTATACAGCCGGTGTGTCAGGAGTCGCTGCCGGGAATCGCCCAGTTCGATCAGGTTGCCTGGGCACGCATGCTCAGACTCAGAAACTTGAGGATGCAAAACGGCCCGCTCGGCCGAGGCAGGACTGGTCATAAGGCTGGCTCTTGCTGATTGCTACCGGATAAACGTGAGTCGAAACAGCCGCAATTTGGCTCTCGTTTCCTGACGCTCACACCAAAACTGTAGCCCACAAGAGCCAATCGTGGAGTCTCTTCCTGAAAGCGGGACGCTAAATGCTCCGTACCCGAGAAGATCAAGGCTCGAGAAATGTTGTCTGGCAGCTCGCCTCAAGAACTCCATCGAGGTCTTTCCCTGAGGCAGTTGCGGTCGCCTGCCCTTGTTCCCCGGCCGGCATGCGGTAGACCAGTTCGAACGTTGAGCGGCCTCCGGGAGGCAGGCTGGCAATCCCATCAAACGAAATTCGCGTGCCGTCAATTCGTACCCGGGACGGAATTGGATTTCCAACCAGGCGAGCCTGATCTGGCAACTCGATTAGGAGGTCGAGGACCCCACTCGGGCGGTCTCCGTCATTGACGATGGTGCAGACAATGGTGGTACCACTGCCGAGGCGAACCGGGTCATCAAGATCGGCAAGGCTGATTCGCAGGCCGGCCTCGTGCAGCGATTGGGGCCGCACTGACTGCGAGCGAATGACCAGACAGGCCTCGTCCGCCACCATGTTGCCACCCGGCAACCCGCTGAGGACGGTCCGCACACAGGCCCTTGTGCCGGGGGAGTCGACGAAACTGCCTGCGGCAGCCACCCCGCGAAAGTTGATCTGCCGGCGAACCTCATCGCCAGCCGCAATCGCCGGGATGCTCCAGGTGGCATTGCCCCGGCCCAGCGTATACCCGTCTGATGCTTCCAGTGGGGTCAACGGGACATCCCAATTAACCTCAAGGGAAGCCTGATCAGCAGCGGTCACTCCGATATTTTTGATCACCACCACAAACTCAGCGACCTCACCGGCTGCCACAGCCTCAGGCCCGGTAATGCTCACTTCAAATGCAGCCGATAATTGCGGCGCCGTCGATAAGCTTGCCACGTTCGGCGCACCACGGCCCGGTATCGGGGTTGGGGATAGCCCACCTGCTGCTCCAGCCTGCGGCTGCATTGAGGCTTGCGGCTGCGGTGCGACTTGCGGCTGGGGCGTTTCTGGGAATGTCCCAGTTCCTGCCGGGCTTCTCGCGATACCGAGGCCGCCGGCGACTTCTGGTGGAGTTGCCCTCCCTCGATCAACTGGGCTGCCCGCCGCTACAGGTGGCTGAATTGCCCCGCCAGCGAAAGGGGGCTGATAGCGTCCGTTTGCTGGAGACGGCTGAGCTGCGGCACTAGACGGAGCATTCACGCCAGCCGTTCCCGCTGGAGGCTGGATGCCGGCAGCGGTTCCGTTCTGCGGAGGGTTTTCCTGTCTTGCGGCATTGGCTGCCGGTGAGTTTGGAGGTACGGCTTCGACGCAGGCTGTT
>RGBY01000147.1 GCA_009919445.1 Planctomycetia bacterium | reverse complement strand
GAGCAACCCGGTCCGGAATGCCTTGCCGACGGCCGCTGGGGCATTGCGGACGTCGAGCTTTTCGTAGATTCGTGTCACATGGCTATCGACAGTTGAATAGCTGAGGTCCAGACGGGCTGCAATTTCCTTCTTCGCCAATCCCTCAGCGAGTAGTTTCAGCACCTCCTGCTCTCGCTCGGAGAGCAGGTCTTCTTGGGCAATCACCGGCTGTTGTATGGTTTTGAGGATGTAGCGAGCCACATCTTTATCAAGCGAAGCTCCGCCACTGGCCACGGTGCGGATGCCATCGGTCAGCTCGTTGAGCGAGGCCTGCTTCAAGAGATAGCCTGATACGCCTGCCGTGATGGCCTGGGTAATGTCATGCGGATCATCAGACTGCGACAGCACAATAATGCGGGTTGCCGGTGCGGCAGCGTGGAACAGTGGAATCGCTGCCAGGCCATTCATGCCGGGTAGTCGAAGGTCAAGCAGCAGGATGTCAGGCTGCTCGGACGCTGGGGTTGCCCCGAGTTCACGAAGGGCAATTTCGGTCGTCCCGAATTGACCGCTGAGGGTCATGTCGTTTTGCTCGGTGATTGCCAGTGCGACAACCTCCCGGTAGTCGGTGTTGTCTTCAACGAGCATGACGCGGATCGTGGATGCGTTCATCGGTTCAGCAGTGCCTTGTCATCAGCGTTGAAACCAGCGGTCAGCAAGTGACCGGCGGAGGGTTGTGACCGTGCCGCCCTCGGGAGGCGAGTAGGCGAGGGCCGTTCCACCAAGAAGGCGGGCCCGCCGCACCAAGGAGGGTGGGGTCGGGTCACCGGCTGAACTGGCAGCAGTGGCATCGATTCCCCGGCCGTTGTCGGTCACCGTGAGGACCAGGTCGTGCGGCCCCACAGTCAGGTTTGTAGTCACATGAGTGGCCAGAGAGTGTCTGATCACATTCGTGAGGCACTCTTTATAGAAGAGCGCAATGCCGACCTGCGTCTGAGGTGAAAGCTGCTCGAGCCGCGATTCCCCTGAAACCGCAAAGTCATGTTCGAGATCGGCAAGGAGGCGGCCACTGGCCCGTTTGAGGTCAGGCACAAGGCCGTCGTAAAGATTGCGAGCTTCCAAGAGATTGACGCACGACTTGGCAGATTGAGCACTCCGCTTGGCAAGGGTGCCAATGCGCTCAAGCAAACCGGTCAGTTTGTCAGGCTCTCTGATATTTGCCTGAGCCATGTCGCCACAGAGGGCGATTGCATGCAGGTTGGCACCAAGTTCATCGTGGAGATCAGCAGCAATCTGTTCTTTGGTGCGATAGATCGCCCGCTGCCGGGAATAGCGGTCATAGAAGACCAACGCCACAATGACCGCCGCCAGCAAGAGCGTGCCCAGAATAAGTCGCTGCACTAATAGGTCTTGTCGCTGGTAGGTTTCAGTGAGCATGTTCGCCAGCACCGGACGAGCCTGTTCCAGATCGTACCGCCGGGCGAGTTGCTCAAGCCAGGTGCGGGTCGGCAGGATTTCCCCATAGTAGTTGTTGCCATCGGTGATGGCGGAAAGGCTGTTTGGGCGTGAGAATGTGGCTGGGTCAAGACTGGTAGTGACAGGCTTTTCAAGGGCGTGGTTCCGGCCCTTGGATAGGCATTCGATTTCAGCAAAGCCAAGAAAGGTTTTCGCCGACATCGTCGAACGATGGGGTGACAGGCAGGTGAGCCTTACGAATTGGCAGACTGTTGGTGGGCACCGCAGGTTAAGGGTGGGGCCTCTGCGGAGTGTTGTGCCAGCACGATGAGTCGCCAGTGGCATGGCGTCGGAAAAGTCACCAATCAGGGAACCGTCAATCTGCAGTTGGCGAGGAATCCCAAAGTCATTGGCGTGCGTCTGCGGCACATTGTCGCTCACGTCAGCAGCATGAAGTCGGATGCAATCAATTGAACGAGGCTCTTCCAGGTCAATCGTGATCGAGCAAGGGTCGTCGTCGCGGAGCGCGGTAAAAAACGCTTTGCTCCTTGACCCCGTCTGGGCGTCAATGAGATAGGGGAGAAAGCCGTCAACCACAAACTTCGGGTTACGGCCACTCTCGACCCGTGAGTTCTCTGACGAGCAGGCGACAGGTTTGCCGAGGGCGATGTTGTCCTTTCCGCAGAAGACCAGCAGTTCTGAGAGTGCGAAGTCGTAGCGGTTGTCCCAGACGCGACGGGAGAGCTCTTTCGCCACCACGCGAACCAGCGTGGCTTGCACCGGCGGGAAAGAAATGATGACTGGAGCAGGTCGGGACGACAGTTCAGAGTCTGAGGAGAAAGCCGCCAGCTCAGTGACTTTGACTGTTTCTGATGAGTCGTCTATCGCAAGTACGCGGAATGCCTTCGGAAAGCCATCACTCGCCAGGCGAGAGTCTGCTGTGTGTGTCAACGTAGGAACAAGGGTTACCTGATCAATGAGAAACGCACCCTGCAGATTAACCTCAAGCCACTCCTGATGATCAGCAGCATCACGGTCAGCCGATCGGTAACCAATCGGACCAAGACCCCCCACCAGCCGTGGATAGGCCAGGCCACCAAGTTCACGGTCAATGTCGTCGAGCCGCCTTTCGAGAGCAGAGGCGGTCCAGGGAAGGGGCTGATTGCCTTCAGCAACGGGCTCTGCTCGGCTCACGCTGCCGATGACGACGCATGCGATGGTGCTCAGGCAGATGATGAGCTGGCAGTGGAGTCGCAACATGACGCAGGTGCCTTCGGCTGAAACCTATGGGCGTGGCAGTGAGGGATTTCTTTTTAACGACCGACCGGCAAAACCGTTCCCACGACGGTCGAGTCTCGGTCGTAGCAGTCCGCCGGGCAAGTGGAAGAACCTTTTTTCTGGATGAGTCGAGTTCAGCCGAAAAGGCCTGCTGAAGCCAGCCACCCTGAAAATCTGCTGGGGAAAATCTGCTAGGGTGAGGGGCATGGACCCTGGAATGCCTCAAGCCGTTGGTCAGGCTGGTGATTGCCGCCAGTTTACCCTGCGGGCAGTCTGTACTGGTGCCGTACTCGGAGCGGTGCTCGTTCCCTGCAACGTCTATTCGGGGCTCAAGATCGGCTGGTCGTTCAATATGTCGATTGCTGCAGCCTTGCTCAGCTGCGGGTTTTGGGGGCTGGCTCGACGGTTAGGAGGCACGCGGGTGCCAGCCTGGGGACTGCTTGAGAACAACATCAACCAGACTGCAGCCTCGAGCGCGGCGTCAATTATTTCAGCAGGCCTGGTCGCCCCGATTCCGGCACTTGCCATTCTGACCGGAAGAACGCTGAGTTGGCCCGCGCTTTCTGTCTGGCTGCTCACCGTGAGCCTGATTGGTGTGCTGGTTGGCGTGGCGCTGCGGCGGGCTATTCGTCTTAGCTGGCTTGGCCTGCCAACGCTGACCTCGCGGAGTCTGGGGTTCGTGCTTGATCCGTCCCTGTTGATGGTTGGCTTCGGCGCCATCTGTGGCCTGCGGGTTGGCCTGTCGATGCTGCTAGGAGCCGGGCTGGCCTGGGGAGTCTTGGCACCATGGCTCTTTGCCACTGCCCGGCTGCCGATACCGGAGCCGACGGCAGGAGCGGTCTTTGGTGAAGCCGTTGAGTTTCTGTTGTGGCCAGGGGTCTCGCTGATGGTGACGGCGGCCTTGGTTTCGTTTGGATTTTCACTGCCGGGGTTTGTGCGATCGTTGGTTCGGCCGGCGGGCGCGGCGGCCAATCATGATTCTAGGCGTGCAGTCGGGAACGATTCCGTTGGCCAAGACGTAGGCCCCGATGTGCCAATGCGGTGGCTCATCGTTGGGTTTGTGGTGATCACCCTAGCAGCCACCGTTGCTCAGGTGCAGTTCTTTGGCATTGCACCAGCCATGGGTGTGCTGGCAGTCGTGCTGACCTTCGCCTTGGCGGTTGTGGCGGCCCGTGTGTCGGGTGAGACCGGCATTCCACCGATTGGAGCCTTGGGGAAAGTAACCCAGCTGACTTTCGGGCTGATTCACCCGGCGAGTGTCACGCAAAACCTGATGACAGCGAATGTGACCGGAGGAGCGGCTGGCCAGTGTTCTGACCTATTGCATGATCTCAAAACAGGCCAACTGCTCGGGGCGTCATTACGAGCCCAGGCGTTGGCCCAATGCCTGGGCGTGGTGGTCGGATCATTGGCTGGTAGTGCTGCCTATCTCGTGCTGGTGCCGAACCCGGCTGAGATGCTGCTGACGCCAGAATGGCCTGCTCCGGCGGTGGCTACCTGGATGGCGGTGGCGGAGTTGTTTCGTGATGGGCTCGAGGCGGCACCGCAGGGGGCAGTGGTTGCCTCAGTATTCGGCGGGTTAGCCGGTGGTGTGCTGGCGACTTTGCAGCAGGTTTTGCCCCAGCGGCTGGCTGCGGCAGTGCCCAGCCCCGTGAGTATTGGTCTGGCGTTTGTGATACCCGCCTGGAACAGCCTCTCGCTGTTTCTCGGCGCGGTCGCTGCCGAAGCAGCAACGCGTGCCGGTGGCTCATCGGCACGTCGGCTGATCATGCCGGTAGCAGCTGGCCTTGTTGCCGGTGAGAGCCTGACCGGAGTTGGCAGTGCAATTGTGTCGATTCTATTTGCTGGTTCGTGACGCTGGTTTTGACACTGGCTTGTGATGCTGAGTCGGTGCTGGCGCTGATCCCCCGATTTCCACCGGGGGCTTTCTGGCAGGGCGTCATGCAAGCCGCGAGCAGACGCGACTATTAGGCTGAGTCATGCAAGCCGCGAGCGGAAGCGAGCGGACACGAGCAGCCTCGTCTTGTGAGCGGTACATCGCAGCGGTTGCAAAACAGGCGGCAATCGCGACAATTAAAGAAATTCACGAGCCTCAGGCGGGCATAATCGAGAGGGCATGCGAAGTAGTCGAGCCCCGACTCACATCCCGACATTCGGTCGGGCAATGCTGGACCAAACCGGCATTGTTCCTGCCCCCGCTGTCTTGTTGCCGCCGTGGCGTGGCTGGCTACCCCAACAGGAAGGATAGCCCGGCATGTGCGGCATCTGTGGCGAAATTCAGTTTGGCAACACCTCTGTCGACGTGGCGGCGGTTGATCGCATGGCCGCGACCATGGTGCGTCGGGGGCCCGACGGCTCTGGCCTAGTCGCTCGCGGACAGGTGGCCCTGGGCCATCGTCGGCTAAAAATCATTGACCTGTCTGAAGCGGCCCAACAGCCGATGGTCGACGCCGAACTGGGGCTCTCAATCGCCTACAACGGCGCAATCTATAACTACCCTGAATTGCGGCAGGAACTGGAAGGTAAGGGCTACCGGTTTTTCAGCACGGGTGACACCGAGGTGATCCTTAAGGCCTACCACGCCTGGGGCACGGATTGCGTCAAACGGCTCAACGGCATGTTTGCCTTTGCCATTCACGAACGTGACAGCGGCCGAGTGATCCTGGCTCGCGACCGGCTTGGCATCAAACCACTCTACCTTAGTGAGTCGGCAAAGCGGCTGCGGTTTGCTTCGAGCCTGCCGGCCCTGCTGGCGGCTGGTGATGTTGATACATCAATCGATCCGGTCGCGCTCAACTTCTACATGTCGTTTCACTCAATCGTGCCGCCGCCACGAACGATTCTCAACGGCGTCAAAAAGGTTCCGCCGGCCACGGTGGTCACGATTGAGTCAGACGGCACCAGGCACCAGCACCAGTACTGGGACATCCATTTCGGACGACGGCCAGAACAGGCTGGCTTTACAACAGACGATTGGATCGACGCCACCCTCGATGTCATGCGGCGGGCGGTCAAGCGGCGGCTGGTGGCCGATGTGCCCGTCGGGGTCTTGCTCTCTGGAGGGCTCGATTCCAGCCTGGTGGTTGGCCTGCTTGCAGAACAAGGTGCCAGCGGCATTGAGACCTTTTCAATCGGCTTCGATGCCGTCGGTGGCGAGGCCGGGGATGAGTTTCAATACTCTGACATTGTCGCCGAGCGGTTTGCGACCTCGCATCACAAACTGTCAATTGATGCTGCCCGCACGCTGCCGGCCTTACAAGAATGCATCGGCCAGATGTCAGAGCCGATGGTCAGCCATGACAATGTGGGCTTTTACCTGCTTTCGCAAGAGGTGGCCAAGTTTGTGAAGGTGGTGCAGAGCGGACAGGGGGCCGATGAGATTTTCGCGGGATACCACTGGTACCCGCCGATGCTTCAGGCAACTGATGCCCTGGCTACCTATCGGCAGGGATTCTTCGACCGTGACTTTGCCGAGTATCAGCAGGTGGTCGCCGCTGGACTGGCAGATCAAGACTGGGCCGGTCGTTTCGTGGCAGACCACTTTGCCCGACCGGGAGCTGACCTGCCAATCGACAAGGCTCTTCGGATAGACACTCAGGT
>RGBY01000146.1 GCA_009919445.1 Planctomycetia bacterium | reverse complement strand
GATGCCAGCCGCGGCCACTCTCTGGGCAACAACCGGAGCCTGGGCGGTGAGGAGTTCGCGGGGATCGAAGACCTTGGCCACAACCATCCGGTCCTGCGGGGCCATTCGCGAGGTGGTCGCTACCGGCTGATCAGCAGTGACCGGGCCCAGTACCGCCTGATGGAGAGGATCAGAGGGGCTCGCTTCATAGATCAGCTCTTGCCGATCGTTCTCGATAGCCTCGGCACAGACCCGAGCCAGAATCTCCCGTTCCAAGCCACGGTATTCCGGGTCTGCCATCACCTCAAGCACCCGGCTGCCTGACTGGATGCAATACCCGACAATCTTGGCTGTGTTCTCGTGCAGGTCGTACCGGTCGTTGCCCTGAAGCGCGACGATGATCGAGTCAAATGCTCCGCGGCTAATCAGCCAGCGGGCATAGACCTCACTGCGAGAGAGTGTGCCAACAAAGCGACCAGCATTCTGTTCATAGATCCGCAGGATGGCCGGCAGTTCAACATGTCGCCATTGCCGCATGGTCACGGCTGGTCCCTGACGGCCGGGCATGTCGAGGAGACGGGCGAGGATATCAGTCGGTCGACCAGGTGAAATGCAGTCGCGGCCGAGTACGCTCCAGCCAAGTTCATGAAATGACGCAGCGATTCGAGTTCTGGAGAAGGCAACGACCACGCCCTGATCTCGCATCAGGTCTTCAGCGGCCTGAACCAAACGCTGGCCATGACCCGCTCCTCGGCATTCTGGCAGGATGGCGACGCGATCGAGCAGGGCTGCCTTTACCGGCGTTTCCCCGACCATGATCGTGCGGGGTGAGATCTCAATATGGCCGACAATGCGCCCGGCCAGCCGGGCAACCAGCCGGTTGGCCGAGTCATGGTCGGGGTGATCGACTGCGGCATGGAATTCTGCCCGCGATGGGGGCGTGGGCAGGCCGGAGAGCAGTTGCAGGATTTCCGTCTGATCGCCCGCCCGGGCAGGGGTGACCCGGCACTCTTCCTGCATCCAGGCTGGTGGTGTCAGATCGACTGGCGGGTGTTCGGGAAGATGGTGGACGGCCTGCCGTTTTGTGCCGCCACGGCGGCTGAAGACCGTGCCCGAGGGCCTGATCTCAACGGTGCTGACAGCTGCTGAGCGGCTTCGCCGTCGAACCGAGGTCGTCGTTTGTTTCTTCAGGCTCTTCTTCGGAGCGACAACTGCGGTGAGCTGACTGTCGTGTGAGGCACGGGCCGGTCGCTTCGCAGACGACGAGCGGCTGGTGCGACATGGGGGCTGGCGGCGGGTTGACTGGCAACGCCGACCAGAACGTAAGGACTGCGGGCGGTGAGATGAACGAAAAGATCGTGCCGGCAGCATGCTGTCTCCTGTCCCTAGGAGGAAAAAACCCATTCCGTTGGTCGTCACGATATGCGGAAACTCAATCGATTTCCAGTAGCAGGAACTCTCGCAGTTTATTTTCCGGGAAAAAGCACCAAGGAATGTCCCGGCTGAGGAGTACTTTTTCGGCGCGAACAGCGGCTGCGAGAGGTCCGACACGGCCTAAGAGCCGTTGCCGAATGGCCTGCGTGTGATAGGCAAGCCGGTCGTTGGTAGCGCGGATTTCCCGGCAGCGTCGCCTGGCCAGCGTGGGGGTTGGATGTGTTTCAATCCACCGTTGCTTCTCAGTGACCAGATCCCGAACTGCCTCAGGCTGATCAGCCCACGGCAGGAGATGCCGTTCAGGATGGTACTCAAGGTCGCGAAGGGTCTGCTGAACGTCGGCGAGTTCCTCGGCTGGTCGCCGCTGGGAAAGCTCCGGAAACCGATCATGTAGTGGCAGTCGGAGTGTTCCCGACACCACGGCATGCCGCGGGGGGTCACAGCCGGTGAGGGCCCGAACAATCTCATCAGTGATTTCGTCGTAGGCCGCTCCACCGATGCCATGTACGAACACGTCAGCAACCAGCAGACGGCTAATCAGGGTGGTGATGATTGCCCGTGGTCGCAGCCGCAGGGCATGTTCTTCCATCCGAGTTAGGGCGTCGACCCATTTTTCTGGCGAGGTATCAAGTGAAATTGGCAGTTCGACCCGGAGGGTTTCCATGTCAGACAGGACAAGAATGCCCGGCGTCGATGTGTTCGCGAACACCCGTCGCCTGCTCAGGTCGTCTTCTGACCAGAGCCACCAGGGAACTTCTAGCCACGGCCCCTCGTCATCATCCCCAGTTCGTTGGACGAGATCAGGCATTGGGCGGGTATGACCACGCTGCCGGTGGCGACGACGATAGTGTCGTAGTGCCGTGTTGTAGGCATCGTGCAGTTCACGACTGCGGGCCAAGAGCCAAGCGGTAAACACCATGACTGTCGGCAGTCGCATCAGTTCACTGGCCGGCAACTCAATTGTTTCCAGGCCCCAGCGTTCTTCAAGTTGATGACGGGCCTGTGCCAGCCCCAGCCCCAGCCGGTGGCTCTCTGTTGCTCGCTCGACGGCCAGGGGCCACCAGCGTCTGAGGATGCAATCGGGAACCAACGGCGTGAGCAAGTCAGCGGCACGACGGCCGAAGGAGCGGAAGCACTCTGGGTCAAGCACACCGCGTTCTTCCCAGGCAATCGGTGGACCGGGCTGATCAAAGGCCACCTGTTCAAAGACGGCCGAGTCGGGTGTTCCCACGGGAACGCCAACGCTGGCGGTGTGGCAGCGATCGGTGTCGATGACCAGATTGATCGCTGTCCCGCCAAGCCGCCGGGCATAGGCGTCGATGGCGAAATGTTTCAGCCAGACGCCAGGATGAAACAGCTCAGGCTGATGCCCGCCCATGATGATTGGTGCGGCAATCCAGGCTGCCGTATCCGCTGGCCGGTGGACATCGCGGTAACTGGCGGTGTATTCGGTGGCAACGGTCAGTAGTTCCCGGCGGGTGGCGGCGATGAGTTCCCAGAGTTTGAGGTCACCCACCTGGGTATCAAAGGCAGCGCGGAGCAGCCGGTTGTTGTCCACCAGGTGATCAATCGCGATCGCCGGGTTGGTGGGATCGGGAATCAGAGGTGGATCAAACAACCGCCCGCCGGAGTCGGGTGGAGGGCGATGCTGACGGCGTTCAAAACGTGGGGGGATGCTCACACCTCGGCCTTTGTAGGAAGTGGGTCATCACCATACCTGAGTTTGCCCGCAGAGCCAGCGGGGTTGCCGAGAGCCCGTTCTGACCGGTCGATTACCTCGCGATAGTGGTTCAGCCGGGCGTTGCCATCATCGAGGGCCCCACCAAAACTACGGCTCAGATCGAGATAGACCAGCGGTACGGGCAGTTCCACCACCGTCAGGCCAGCGGCCGCTGCTCGCACCCAGACTTCCAGTGGCATGGCGTAGCCGGTCTCGGTGACCGGTAGGTTTTGGAGGCCCCGACGGGAGTAGGCCTTGAAGCCACAGAAGGCATCGGTGAGTGACAGCCCAAACCGGCGGTTGAGCTCGGCGGTGATGGCCATGTTGATCTGGCGACGCCCTGCGGGCGGCTGGCTGTCACCGGGGAAGGCTTTGAGGTAACGGCTGCCACTGACGATGTCGGCAGCAGGCTGCTCAGGATTTCCAATCGCCGCCTGAAATGCAGGGATGAGCTGGGGCTGGTGTTGTCCATCGCAGTCGATGGTGACGAGACCATCCCAGTGACCGCCGTCCGGGCGCGGTGCCAGGGCCGTGGCAAAAGCAGTCGTGACGGCTGCCCCGTAGCCCTGATTGGTGTCGTGGCGAATCACCATGATGTCATTTCGCTCAGCCACACGGGCGGCGAGTCGCTCTGAGGTGCCATCTGTTGACCCGTCATCGACCACGAGGACATTGCTGGTGTAGCGGAGAACCTGATCGAGCACGCCATCGACATGATCGTGTTCGTTGAAGACGGGAAGGGCAGTGAGAAATTGACTCATGAATCAGCGTGCGGGATCTCTGGCGGCCAGGGCCGGATCGGGTGAGGCGGCCGGTCGCGTTTAAAGTGAAGAGGGAGTCGGCAGCCAGACGAGCGGGTCGGTTTCAGTGGCACTGGCCCAGCAGTGCAGGGCAGGCAGGCGAGAGGCCAGCCGGTCAGCCAGTTGTTCCATGGCAAACCGTTCACTGGCATGGTGACCAACCGCAATAACAGCCAGCCCCCGTGCGGTTGCATCGAGGGCGTTGTGGAGTTTGATTTCACCGGTCACCAGTGTCTGACAGCCAGCCGCAGCCACCTCGGCCACCAGCTCACCACCGCTTCCGCAAACAATGCCAACCCGTCCGGCCAGCCGGTCTGCCGGCCCGGCAACATGGCAGCCAGGGCAGCCGAGCGCGGCCGTGAGTGTTTGGGCGAGTTCAGCAACCGTGCTGCTGGCCGGGGCCATGCCCATGCGGCCGCAGCCGACCGCAGGCGTGGCGGTGTCTGGTTCAATGGGGCTGACATCCTGTAGAGAGAGCTTTTCAGCCAATGAGGCATTGATGCCCTCGGCGGCTGAGTCCCAGGCGGTATGGCCACTCCAGACGGCAATCCCCGCAGAAAGGAGTTCAAGCAAGATGCCACCCGTCGCCGAAGCGTCGGTGATCTGATTCACTGGCCGAAACGGGAGTGGATGGTGGCTGACAATCAAATCTGCCTGCTCAGCGACCGCCTCACGAGCAACATCGGCAGTCAGAGTCAGGCAGGTCATTACTCGGTCAATGGTCGGCCGTTTGCTGCCGACCAACAGGCCGACATTATCCCAGTCAGCCGCCAGCTGGAGTGGGGCGAGCTGCTCGAGTTCGGTGATCACAGTCGAGAGTGTTGGCATAAGAACCAGATCATACACTGGGGCTGATTCACTGGCAGCAGAGGCGTCTGGGACACGGGCCTGAAGGCAGGAAGCCGGCGGGGGTGAACGGGCAGCGTGGGCGAATGGGCAGCGGCTCGTGGATGGCCTCATGAGCCGCTAGACTGCCGCACAAGTTCGCTATGCGACACGGAAGCAGCTAGCTTGCTTCCGCCTTGCCTGATTCTGCACTGGTGCCAGTCATGAACACCTCTCGCCTCGCCGTCCCTATCCATTGTCTGGCCGGTGATTTCCGCCGGGCCCTTACGGCTGCCAATGACCTTGGGGTGGGTGGCATTGAGATTGACGGCCGACATGGAATGGATCTGCTTGCCCTGACTGATACAGGCATTCGGCAGATCAGGAAGTGGCTGGATGATGCTGGCCTGCGGGTGGCAGCGGTCAGTTTTTTCACACGTGGTGGCTATGCCGATGAAGACCGGTTGGAAGCGCGGGTGCAGGCAACCAAACGCGCTCTCGGTCAGGCGCAGCGGTTGGGAGCATCGGTGCTCCTTGGCCGGATTGGTGAGATTCCACCTGCGGAAGAAGCAAAAGCCTGCCAGTTGTTGGTTGATGTGCTTGCGGATATCGGTCGGACGGGCCAGCAGGTGGGGGCAACGTTCTGTGCGGAGGCTGGTCGCGCCAGTCCAGAGGATCTCCTCCGGCTGCTAGCGGCGATTCCGGCAGGCAGCCTGCAGGTCGATCTTGTTACGGGGGCCCTGCTTGTACACGGACATGACCCGACAGCCGCTGCTGAGTCGCTGGCGGCAGACCTTGGGTATTTCCATGCCACCGATGCCCTGCCCGGTGCCTTTGCCGGGCATGGCAGGGCAGTTCCCTTGGGCAGCGGTCAGGTTGACCTGCCCCCGGTGCTGGCCACGCTCGATGAACGTGGGTATCGAGGCTGGATTGGGCTGGAGAGCGTAACCGCCACCAGGCCGGCAGACGCGGTGGCAGAACTGTCTGCTGCGATTGAGTGGATGTCGCGGCTCTAGTTGCAGCTCTCGGTAAGTGACAGCCCTTTTGCGGTGTGCTGGTGAAGAGCACGGCTGGTTTTGATGCAACTGCAGGCTGCTCAGTTGATTGGGCCTCTGCAGGCTGGGTACGCTGAAGGCATGCAGCGATCAAAGCCTCTCATCGCCTGGTGTATCCTTCTCGGCTACTCGGTCGTGGCGGTCGGCTTGCCTCTCCCGGGCGTGATGCCAGTTGCGAGCCCGTCTGCGGTGTTCGCCGAGCGAATGATGGGGAAAGATCGCTCTGTTCCCTTTCCGTGTATGGATAAGCCCTGCGGCTGCGTCACGGCATCGCAGTGTTTTCGCGACTGTTGTTGTCACACGCCCGCAGAAACGTTGGCCTGGGCTCGCAGTCATGACGTCAGCCCCGACGTTTTGTTATCGCTTCGGCGGCGGGTGGCGGCGGGTGAGAAGCCAGCACAGGCCTGTTGTGCTGCGGCTTCCACTGCCCAACTGGAAGACCTGACCGAGGTCTGTTTTGAGTATGAGTATCTGGCAGCAGTTGACGATCCAGATTCCGTTTCGCCGGCCCCCACCG
>RGBY01000145.1 GCA_009919445.1 Planctomycetia bacterium | reverse complement strand
GACAGGATGGCCACACGAGGTGTCTGCGTGCCCAACGCCTGCGCAAGGTCGATCGCATTCTGCACAATGTCGACCTTGTGCTCGAGGGTTGGGGCGATGTTCACGGCCGCGTCTGTGATGTGCAGGAGTCGGGGATAGGCGGCCACCCGCATCACAAAGTCGTGGGACATCCTGCGACCGGTCCGCAGTCCGGAATCGGCTGCGATCACCTCTGCCATCAGTTCGTCCGTGTGCAGGCTGCCCTTCATGATGGCTGCCACGTCACCACACCGGGCACGTGCAACGCTCTCAGCAGCGGCCGCGTGACTGTGCGGCACGTCGACAATTGGAATTTCACCGAGTCCAAGCCCTGCCGCCTGAGCGATCTGCCTGATTTTCTGTTCGGGCCCGACCAGCACAGGCTCAATCAGCCCGCAATCGACGGCTGCGAGCGTCGCAGCCAGTGATCGCTCGTCGCATGGGTGACAAACCGCCAGTCGCAGCGGCGGGCAACCTGCTGAAAGCTGAAGGACATCAGGGGCTGTCGCCCCACCGTGAGGATCAGGAAAAACCATAACAACACTATATCAGGGCACGAAACGATCAGGACAGGAGCCGCACGGCCTGCTGTCGTCTGTTCCTACCGAGGGGAACGAGATCTCTTGGGTGACGGGGGCAGTCGCAAGCCAAGGTGCTGAAACTGACGCTCGGCCTGTTCCTGCCAGCCGCGATTGGCTGCCGGACTGGCTGGGCTGGGGTGGAGAACAGTTCCGACCGGTATGGCCATCTCACTCAAGGCTGCCCGGGCACGGCCGGCGGCAAACGCCCCGACACCGATCACCTGTTCTGGCTGGCACCAGGCAACCAGCCGCCGCAGGGCTTCATCACAGACGCGAAATAGTGGTTCCCGCTCACTCAGCGGAAGTTTGTCGGGGGTCCGATTGCGGCCAGACTCCTCCATGAAGACGAGGGGGCAATAGTTGGCGACAAAAAAGTGTTTTGAGAAAGCCTGAGCCGACCCAAACCGTTCAGCAGCCCAACCCCAGAGCCGCCGCCCACTGACTTCACTCCGCGGACAGGCAAACCCATCAATTGGACGCTTGGGATGAATGACACTGGGCTGATCTACCTTTTTTTCAATCCCGAGAAAGTCACGCACAAATGCAACCTCACCAAATGGCACACCGGTCTGCGCCATTCCCCAGGGGCCAGGATTCATGCCCAGCAACAATGCCGTGACACCCGGCTTTGCGTAGGCCTTCAGGTAGGCCTCGTGCGACCTGCGTGCATAGACCAGCGGGTTGTAGACACAGGCAGTCGGCAGAGCAAAATGCAGGCAGTCGACCTCGCGGGCAAGCCATCGAGAAATTGCCGCCGGGGACACGTGCATAAGGGCTAGTGCCTTTCTTTCGGCCGCCATTGGCTACACTAAATGACGTTAAATCTACGTGACTGCGTGGGCTGCGTACCTGTTCGCCGGTGGATGGCACCGGCGGCACTCACCACGCGGCATGGCCCAGCACCGTCGTCACCGGACCGCATCAGCACGCATCATTCCAGTTATAGCAAAAGCCCCCGATAACCCGCCGATGGCACTTCTTCCACCCGTTCCGCTCTCAACCCTCGCTGACGAGGCTACGGCTGCACTTCAGGCTGCTTTTGGCTGCACGCCGGTTGCAACCGCGATGGCCCCTGGCCGGGTCAACCTGATTGGCGAGCACATTGACTACTGCGACGGTTTTGTCCTGCCGTTCGCCATTGACCGCTACGTTGTCATGACAGCCTGCCTCAACGGCCTTGAGGCCATCCGGGTCGGCAGCGGAAGTGACAAGCCTGGCTTCCAGGATCGTGGCGTTGCCGTCCCCGGCTTTGATGCCTGGGTGGTCTCCTCGGTGCCGATGGGTGCAGGGCTTTCATCGTCAGCCGCCCTTGAATGCTGCACGGCCACCTTGCTTGAGGCCCTGACCGGCGCTGCCTTGCCAGGTCGTGAAAAGCCGCTTCTCTGCCAGCAGGCCGAGCATGCCTTCGCGGGTGTCCCCTGCGGGATCATGGATCAATATGCATCGACCTTTGGCGAGAAGGACAGGCTCGTCTTCATTGATTGCAAGACCAACGAACACTCCCTAGTGCCTTTTTCTGATCCTGAACTCACGTTGATTGTTGCGAACACGAAAGTTCATCACGAACTTTCCGACGGAGGCTACGCCAGTCGCCGCCAGGCGACTGAGACAGGTCTGGCAATACTCGGGAAGCCATCCTGGCGGGAGGTCACGGCTGCCGATGTCGAAGCCCAATGGAATGCCCTTGGAGACCCCATCAACCGCCGTTGCCGCCATGTGGTCACTGAGATCTCCCGCACCCTCGCTGCTGCAACGGCCCTCCGTGAAAACACGATCGACGAACTCGGCCCGCTAATGGCCGCGAGTCATGAGTCGCTTCGCGATGACTTTGAAGTCTCCTGCAAGGAGCTCGACACCATGGTCGAAATCGCAACTGAGATTGGCGGTGCAGGGGGGGTGATTGGTGCCCGGATGACCGGCGGTGGGTTCGGTGGCTCGACCGTCACGCTCTGCCGGAGTGCCCACGCCCCCACAATCGCGGCGACGCTCCATGACCGCTACCACCAGAGAACAGGCATCGTGCCAGAAATTTTTTCATCTCGACCCGCAGCGGGAGCACGACAGCTCACGCCCTTGGCTACTCAAGCTGACAGTCCATCCTGACAGTCTCGCCCGAGTTGTTCTCTGGTAACACCAATCGCATGAGAATCACTTGAATGCATGAGCGAAAGTCGAGGAGCTCCCTCCTCAGGCATTCTCTTCCACGTTCTTCCGAGAGGCTTAAATTACCTAATAGTGATGGAACTCCCGATGTTCAAACGACTTTTGTTTGCCACGTTCACGCTTGCCGTGCTTGCTCCCGTAGCGGGCCATGCATCGCCACCGCCCGCATCGACACGCCCTGAGGCCGCGGCCGGACATGCGGCATCCGGCGACATCAGTAATCTTTCTGCCCGGGGGCAGCAACTCGTCGAGGCCTTGCAGGCTTCTTCACCGGTTGTCGAGGATGCGAGCGGATCGGCAATCGACCCCAGCCAGTATCTCCTCACCCGCAGCTGGGACGGCCTTACCTGCAAGACCACGCTCAAAAACCGCAGCACCGCTCCACTGCGGCCGCAGCATGTGATCCTATTTGCGGTTGACGACCATGGGCTTTCGGCCGACACGCCTGTTTACGGCGAGAGTTTTCAGATGCTCCACCAGCATGGTGGCACGCTTGGCCATCGGGAGGACATTGGCAACCACCCCGACTGGCGGCACTACAAACTGCCTGAACTCCATGGACTGCCAACCGCCTGCGGGGCACTCAATCTTCAGTTGAGTGCTGGCGACAATCTCTTATTTGCGTTCTCGACCTGCCACCGGTTCATCGGACGCATCAGCTTTGATGCACGTCACCTGGTTATCTCAATTGACACAGAGGGACTTCTGCTGAAGCCAGGTGAGACGTGGGATCTTGAGGAGTTCATGTTCCTGACGGGAAGCAGCCGTGGTGAGGTCTTCCACTCACTTGCTCAGGCTATCTGTCGTAACCATCCCCCACGTCTAGTGCGGCCGGTGGCAACTGGCTGGTGCTCCTGGTACTGCTACCGGATGGACGTCACCGACGAGATCATTCGCCAGAATCTCGACGCCTTCAAGGAAAAGGTACCCGAGCTACGATACATCCAACTCGACGACGGCTATCAGCCATTCTTCGGCGATTGGTTTGATCCCAACCCCGCCTATGGCGATGTTCGTCAAACCATTGCTGACATTCGCAAGAAAGGCTTTGAGCCAGCGATTTGGGTTGCCCCGTTCATTGCCCAAAAAGACTCCCGGGTGCTCCGTGAACACCCTGACTGGTTTGTCAAAAATGCCGCCGGAGACCCACTCGACTCAAGCACGGTCAGCTTCGGCGGCTGGCGGCACAGCCCGTGGTACGTTCTGGATGGGACTAATCCTGAAGTGCAGCAGCACTTTGAAACGATCTTCCGCACCATGCGTGAGCAGTGGGGCGTCAACTACTTCAAGCTAGATGCCAACTACTGGGGTGCCATTCAGGACGGACGGCATCACCAGGAAAATGCCTCGCGCATCGAGGCGTATCGCCAAGGCATGGCCGCCGTCCTCCGGGGTTGTGCGGAGGACACGATCATTCTTGGCTGCAATGCCCCTTTCTGGCCTTCCCTCGGACTGGTGACCGCGATGCGGACCAGCGGGGATATTCGCCGCACCTGGAAGTCATTCAAGTCACTTGCCCGGCAAAACCTGAATCGCTGCTGGCAAAACGGGATGCTCTGGGATTGTGACCCAGATTGTGTGGTGCTGGCCAAAGACAACGTCTTCAATGTCAATGATGACATCACCGACAACGAGTGGCTTTTCCACGCGACGTCAATTCATGCCGTCGGCGGCTTCATTCTCAGTGGTGACAAGGCAGAGAATCTTCATGCAAATGAGATAAACATCCTGAAGAAGTTGCTCAATCCCACTGGCAGGGCCGCACGCTTTAGTGATGCCAGCCTCGAGACAGGCGTGACCGATCTTGGGCAGACCCAGTACTACTACTTCTTTAACTGGAGCGATGACGAAACCCGGTCGCTGACAGTCCCTCTGGTGCAGCCCGCAACCCTGGTTGACTTCTGGACCGGCGACCCCCTCGGCAGTCAAGACAGAACGCTCACGATCAGCAATTTGCCGCCGCGATCGGCCCGGCTCATTTATGCGCGACCACGAAAACCCTAAAAGGGGAAACGTGGTCGAGGTACCACCCTCAAATCACTTTGAGAAAGATCGTCGAAATTCCGTCTGACTCACCCTCCGCCAGCCGGTCACGGATAAAACCCCTCGCCGCAAGACGCTTTTCTTACGTTCAAAGGACTGTTTCTTCAGACCCGCAGAAAACCAACTTGGCTTCGTGTGCAACAAGAGGCATCCTCACTCTGGCGGGTAGGGATGAATTTGCCAGAAAGCTTGGCTGATAAAGCAACCCCTTTGCTGTAAAAGTGGGTTTGGTGTGTTGGTCATCGCAGGGGCCTTTCTCGGTGGCCTAAGACACTTCCATGAAAACCTCGAGGCCCACCTTTGCAAATTGGCCGCCGGTATGGGCCTGATCAAAGCGATCGGAGCGAGCTGAGATCAAGCCCATACCGGATTTACAGAACGAATATTGCACTAACCCACTTATCGACAGACCATGAGCCACCCAGCTCCGATTCGCACCAACAAATCGCATTACAATCCTACTAACTGGTGACCGCTTACCCTAAACAAGGTGGCCGTCCACGGGGCACCGAGTCTCTACCCTCTATGATGCTGAGCCGATATGCTAGCCGGTTAGCTGGCATCTTGACTGCCTCGAAGCAATGCCTTCCTAGTCATCTTCACAATCCAGCAGAACCCATCCGTGAATCAATTTCACCACTTTGTATCGCGGCAACATCCCGCCGCCACGGCCACCATTCTCACCACGCTACTGTGCCATAATTTCTGCGTTTGCGTAGACGGCGGCGATCTGCCACAGTCACATGCCCCAATGACATTTGCAGTCGACGCCAACGCTGACGAATTCCTTGGAGAACCCCTCTTTATTCAACCGCAAAAACTCTGGGAGAGTCGCGGTGGTTGGGGAGGAACGGTCACGGCCCACGATGGAACGATTATTGTCTTTCGCTCTCCTGGCGGTGGGGAAATTCGCCGAAGTCATGACGGTGGTCAAACATGGGAAGCCTCCGAGGTGATTGACCCCAGCGGCGACCCAAGAAAGGCGAACATCGCGAATGCTCTTGTTGATGAGACGACCGGCGACCTTCTCTATATCTGTCCTCAGGAGAAGTGGCTCTATCGAAGTGTTGACTCTGGCGAGACATGGGCAAAAGAACCGATTACCGTGAAGCCCGATCGTCTTGGGCTGCGGCCCGGGCATGAAGGTGCTGGGGCGATGCAGGCTGGGATAACGCTTGGCTTCGGGCCTCATCGCGGCAGGCTTATTAGCCCTGCACGAATCATGGGGCCGCAAAATTCAAACGACGTCCATTGGCGCCCCTATCACTATTCTACTGCCATCTTCAGCGATGATCATGGAAAATCTTGGCAAACAAGCGAGCCTTTCCCGGTGCTCGGCACCGGCGAGGCTGCCATTGCTCAGTTGGCGACTGGCGTGCTGCTGTTGAATTCACGGGAGCACATGAGCCGTGGCAACCGTTTCATTGCACGAAGCGATGATGGGGGCCAGCTCTGGGTAGCTCCCTGCCGGAGCGCGGACCTGCCCGACGGTCCCCGCGGCTCTTCGTATGGCCTGATGGGCGGCATGCTCCGCCTCCCCATCGCAGGGAGGGACATTCTTCTTTTCAGCAATGCTGACACCGACCTTGGTGCTATGCCTGCCCAACCAGGGGCATCGATTTCTGGCGGACGAGAAAAGCTCACGATATGGGCCAGTTTTGACGGTGGCCAAACATGGCCGACTAAACGCCTGCTCTACGATGGT
>RGBY01000144.1 GCA_009919445.1 Planctomycetia bacterium | reverse complement strand
AGAGCGCCGTCACGCTGTGGCCGGCTCCAATCTCACCGGCATCCTTGGTGTCGTCGCGAAAGTCTTCTGCTGCCAGCAGCCGGTTCTCATAGCCGATCAGCCGATAGCCAGCCACCGTCGCCGGATTGAACTCAACCTGCAGCTTCACGTCCTTCGCCACCGTGATGGTGCTGCCGGTGAGCTGCTCGACCAGCACCTTGCGGGCTTCCCGCAAGCCGTCGATGTAGGCATAGAGGCCATTGCCCTTGTCAGCAATGCGTTCCATCTTGGCATCCTGCAGGTTGCCCTCGCCAAAGCCCAGCACCGTCAGGAAGACGCCGCTTTGAGCCTTCTCCCGAATCAGTGCCTCCAGGGCTGCATCACTGGTGATGCCAACATTCAGGTCGCCATCGGTGGCCAGCAGCACCCGGTTGACGCCCCCTTCCACAAAGTGCTCGGCCGCCTGGGCATAGGCCATCTCGATACCGGCACTGCCATGGGTCGAGCCGCCTGAGGCCAGTCCGTCGATGGCTGCGAGAATAGTTGCCTTCTCATCACCCGATGTCGGGGGCAGCCGCAGGGCCGCCTGGCCGGCATAGGTGACCAATGAAATCCGGTCGCTGGCACCAAGTTCGTTCACCAGCAGTTTCAGGCTCTGCTTCACCAGCGGCAGTTTGTTGGCCGCCGACATCGAGCCCGACACATCAACCAGAAAGACGAGGTTGCCCGCCGGCCGTTCAAGACGGTCAATGTCACGAGCCTTCAGGCCAATGCGAACCACCAGCCGGTCGGCATGCCAGGGCGAAGCGGCCGCCTCGAGTGACACGGCAAAGGGGTCGCCACCAGTTGGTGCCGGATCGTCATAGGAAAAGTAGTTGATGAGTTCTTCGACGCGAACCGCATTGCGTGGTGGCCGGCGGCCACTTGTCAGAAACCGCCGGACGTTTGCGTAACTGGCGGTGTCGACATCAACCGAAAAGGTCGATAGTGGCTCAGCCAGCGGATCACGCAGTGGGTTTTCAGAAATAGCAGCATAGGTTTCGCGACCAGGTTGGGGCCGTGGTGGCATCTCTAGAAGCCGAACACCCAGGGCCATGTCATCTGCTTCTTCCGCACGGCCTCCTGCGGCAAAGCCCCATTGCGATTCTGGAATAGTGCTGTGCGTTATCTGCCGTTTGCCCGCTACTGCCAAGGATCGACCAAGCTCTGTTCGCCCCGCGGAACGAGCCTTATCAGCCGTATTCTCCGGAATCACCGTGGCAAGAAGGTTGCCAGAAGCACGGGCTGGAGCACTGGATGCCGCTGGGGCGGCGCGGGGCGTGGAGCCGCCAGAGACAGTCGAAGACATAGGTGCTGCAGCTTCCTGCCTGGCGAATCGCCCTTCAGCAAGCCCCCGGGAACCGGGCTGATTGCCAGCGACGCGGGCCAAGGCATCGACCGCTGGGGCTGGGGCACCGGCCAGAGATTCTTCTTGATCAGCGAGCGGCAATGCTGACGTCGGGGCCGATGCCGATGGTGCAAGTATGCGTTCCTTCTCTACAGGTGAAGCATCACGCATCGCGATGTTGTGGGCTTCGGGGCGAAACGCCGCCGGCATTTCGATGCGTGTTTGCGGGAAGAACGCCAGTGTCACGGCGGCGGCTACTGCCAGGCCACCAAGCGTTCCCCAGCCAATGAGCCAGCCACGCCCCCTCGCCTTGGTAGCCTTCGCAGGTGAAGCCGGCTGCCCTTGGCTGGCGATTGCTGCCAGTACCGCGCGACGAGTATTTTGCCGCCGTGGGTCATTAGCAAGAGCCTCCGCTTCGCGGCTGGCTGCCTGACGAAGAGCTGTGGCTAGTTGCTGGGTTTCAGTGGTCAGCCTGTTGGCAGCATCATGCTCGTCACCACCAAGAAGAGCGGCAGCAGCAGCCTGGTCAGCTGAGCCAGCCTCCAGTTCATCGAGGGCGGCAGCAGTCAGCAATACCTGCTGGCTTTCGGTCAGTGAGTTGTTGTTATCCATATTGTTGGGCTCACCTGGTGAGTTTTTGTTTTCTGTTGGGGTCATGGCAGCCTCGCAGGTTGATGGTCGGGTCTGTCGGCAAGCAGCCGTTGAATGTGGGGATGGGTTCGCAGCGTGGTCAGCCCGCGATGGGTGAGCACCCGCACGTTGGCCTCAGTGCGACCGGTGACTTCAGCGATCTGTCGATGGCTGAGGCCTGTGCACCAGAGGTCGAGTGTTTCTCGCTGGGATACAGGCAGATGAGCCAGAAGCCCCGTCACCAAATCAGCCAGGTCGTGCTGTTCAGCCAGATCAGCCGGGTTGGCCTCACGGCTGTCAGCGGTGAGTGCCGGCATAGCTGACGGTGTGCTGTCGGTGCCGTCGTCCAGCAGGGTTCGTTCCCGGCCGGCCTGTCGCAGGTGGTCAATCACCTTGTTACGACAGACGCGAAACAGCCAGGGGGCGACGCGGCCCTCCAGTTTTTCCTGCGATTGCTCGCAGAGTTTCACAAAGGCGTGCTGGACGGCATCGTGTGCCAGGTCGAGATCATCAAGCAGCCGCCGGGCATAACGCAGCAGCGGCAGTTCATAGGTCTCGACCGCCTCCAGCACCCAGTGCGAGGGATCAGCAGCCGTAGGCATCGGGCCGTCCTCATGGGGTGTGCAGTGTTCTGGTTCTGCCCAGTCAACGGCGAGCGGGCCGGACCGTTACAGAGAATTCTGACAGGCCTGGCGGTTTCCTGCAGGCAGACGGTTCAGTGCCGTTTCGGGCCTGTGCGTGGTGCGTGTCCGCTCGCTTCCGCTCGCGGCTTTCTCTTGCGGGTTGCTGTTCTTCGCGTCTTGCATGGAAGCCCCCGGTGGAAACCGGGGGATCCTGGCCGCGTGCTCGTTGGGTTCTGTTAGTCGCAGGGTTAGGGGTGGTGCGTGTCCGCTCGCTCCCGCTCGCGGCTTCTTTACTTGGCGGCTTTCGCAGCTTTGCCGTTCCCGTCAATACCCTTGAGCAACCCGAACAGGTCGCTGTCTGTCGACAATACCAACGTGCTGTCGCGGCCCAGCGTCGTGCGGTAGGTGTCGAGCGTTTTGACAAACGCATAAAAATCAGATGCCATCGGACTCGAAGTGTAGGCCTTAGCGTAAATCTCTGAGGCCTCGGCATCGGCCCGACCACGAATCTCTTCGACTTGTCGGTAGGCATCTGACTCAATCTGCTGCAGGTCACGCTCTCGTTTGCCGTCGATCTTGGCGGCCTCGCCAGCCCCCTCCGAACGGAACCGCTCGGCAATCTGCAATCGTTCCGACTTCATGCGGTCGTAGATCTTCTCGATCACGCCCTGCTTGTAGTTCAGCCGTTTGATCTTCACATCAAGCAGTTCAATGCCCCAGATGCCCACCTTCGGTGAGGCGGCCGCCAGAATTTCATCTTCGAGCTTGTGCCGACCAATACGAATCGGTGGCAGCACGCCAATGGTGCCGCCCGACTCTGCCAGCAGGGCGTCTTGCTCGGGCTTGCGTTCCTTATCAGACCGCACCACTTCAATCAGGTCATGCCGGGCAATCACATTGCGGGTCTCACTGCCGATGATGTCATCCAGCCGTGACAGGGCACTGCGTTCATCTCGCAGGCTCTGGAAATATTTCAGCGGGTCGGCAATTCGCCAACGCCCAAAGGTGTCGACGACCACATAGAGTTTGTCGCGAGTGGTCATCTCGCTGGGCTGGCCGTCCCACTCGAGAATCCGTTTGTCGAACCGATTAGCCGTCTGCATGAACGGAATCTTGAAGTGCAGGCCGGCACCGCTTCCAGAATCGACTGCATTGATCGGGTCGCCCACTGGCCGACCAAACTGGGTGATCACCACCTGTTCGGTCTGGTCGACGGTGTAGGCACAGCCAAAGACGACAATCGCGAGCAACACCGCCAGGGCGAGACCGGCAGGAGAAATCAGCAGGTCGGCCACGCGGCGGGCGAAGACGAGGGCGGGGTGGTTGATTGGCATGGGGCTCATCAATTCTTCTCCGGCTTAAACTGCTGCAGGTTCATCAGCGGCAGAAACTGCTGCACGTCTGCATCAAGAATGACCTTGCTGCCGAGCTTTGGCAGGATCTCGCTGATGGTCTCAAGGTAGAGCCGCTGCCGGGTGACGTCGGGTGCTTTTTCGTATTGCTCAAGGAGGGCTGCAAACCGGGCGACGTCACCCTTGGCCTCATTAACCCGTTTGACGGCATAGCCTTCGGCAGACTCAATCTTGCGTTCGGCTTCACCCCGGGCCCGCGGCACCACCTTGTTGTATTCACCATTGGCTCGGTTGATCATTTCTTCCCGTTCCTGCTGGGCGCGGTTGACCTCATCGAAGGAGGCCTGGACCGCTGACGGTGGATGCACATTTTTCAGTTGCACCTGCTGCACTCGTAGGCCCATCTCCAGGCCGGTAACCAGGTCGGTCAGTTTGGTGATGGCGGCATTTTCGATGCCCTGTCGGCCGATGGTCAGTACCTCATCAACTGTGCGGTCACCGACAACCTCCCGCATGACACTTTCAGCCAGGTCACGCAGTGTGTCAGCCGGCTCACGGAGGTTGAACAGAAACTGCTCGGGGTCGCTGATCTCATACTGCACGACCCACTCAACATGGGCGGCATTGAGATCACCTGTGACCATGTCGGCTTCACGGTCTTGCTCTCGCGACATCTGGAACTGGTCGCGAGCACCGGCCGTGCCAAATCCAAACTCCATCTTCAGTTGTCGCTTGACCGGCAGGATGGTCACCTTGTCGATGCCCAGCGGCAGTTTGAATCGAAGGCCGGGGTCCACCGTGCCGACGTAGCGACCGAACCGCTGGATGACGCCAACGCTTTCAGTGCCAACGGAATAGACGGCGCTTGACAGCAACGCCAGTGCCGCCAGCACAACTGCTGCCAGTGACACGAGGGATCGCGCCCAGCGTGGGTCGATCTGCGGAATCTCAATCCGGAATTCTTCGGGCATTTCAGTAACCAAAAGCGTGAAAACAAGCAGCCAGAGGCGTGCGAGGCAGGCGTCAAATCCGGCTCTGCACGCGACTAATCTGACCGACTTCAGGCAGTCTAGGTTCCTCAACCGGCAAAGTCACCCAAAAACGGCATATTTTCACAAGACTATCTCTAGAGGCCTGCGGTGAGACCGCTACAACTGACAAAAGCGGTTCGTTGTCGGTTACTCGCTGCGGGTTGGTTGCGTGCTGCGGTCTGACAGGCTGTCGTGTCACCCGGTTGCCACCGGGGGTTTTCGCGTAGGCAGTGACAACCTGGCTCTACCAACCCAGCAATGACTGCAGCGACCCAGACACATTCCCGACCTGCCTGCCGTAGGTCTCATGAAAAACAAAAACTTGACGGAGCCACCAATGCCCCCTGCTGATATTGAGCGACAAATCGAATTCGACTTCCTGCGGGCGACCGAAACAGCTGCCCTCAACACGCTGCAATGGCTTGGTCGAGGTGAGAAAGAGAAGGCCGACGCCGCTGCCTGCGATGCCATCCGCGGCATGTTTGACCTGGTCGATATGCGGGGTGAGGTGACGATTGGCGAGGGCATCAAAGACGAAGCCCCAGGGTTGTTCAAAGGTGAACGGGTCGGCACCTGGGCTGAGGGGGCACCTCGGTATGAGATCGCCCTCGACCCGGTCGATGGCACCACCAATGCTGCCAAGGGCATGCCCAATTCGCTTGCCTGCATCGCGGCGGCCTTGCGGCCCGACGGCGAGCCACCCTGCCTGCTCGACATTCCCGCCTTCTATTTAAAGAAGCTGGCCTATCCGCTTGAGGTGCGAAAGGCCTGGCTGGCTGACAATTCATTGCCGATTCACATCGATGCGCCGATCGGCGAGGTGATCGACGTGACGGCAAAGATTTTGGGTAAGGACGTCCGTGATGTGGTGGTCTGTGTGCTCGATCGGCCCCGGAACCAAGACCTGGTTGACGAGATACGCCGCAAGGGGGCGACGTTAAGAATGATCCTTGATGGGGACATTGCCGCGGCGCTCGCCCCCGCGATGCGGACGAGCAATATCGACCTCTACGCCGGCATTGGCGGGTCACCCGAAGGCGTGCTGTCGGCGGCTGGTCTGCGATGCCTGGGGGGTGGCATGCGGGCCAAAATCTGGCCACGGGATGAGGCCGAGCGGCAGGAGATCATCGACGCTGGCTGGGGAGATCGACTTGATACCGAGTTTATGAGTCGTGACCTAGCCCATGGAGAAAACATTGTTTTTGCCGCGACGGGTATCAGCACCAGCCCGCTGCTAGAGGGCGTGGAGGTGCGGGGCAGCATTGCCAAGACCTATTCGGTGCTGATGCGAGCCAAGAGCGGCACCGTGCGATTTATCGAGGCCCATCACAATTTGGAGCGCAAGACAATTCATCTCCGCAGCACACGGCAAGAGCGGAAGATCTGATGTTGCGTTTGCCTCGGTGAGAAACACTCAAAGGGCGATGAGGGCAACAAAAGTAATAGTCCTTCGCAAGATCAGCCCGCTTGTCAGTCCTTCTGAGAAAGCCACCGATCCAACATCCGCGATGCGGGGACCACAATCCATTAAAGCCGCGAGCGGAAGCGAGCGGAC
>RGBY01000143.1 GCA_009919445.1 Planctomycetia bacterium | reverse complement strand
AGCTGGGGTCGATGTACTTCAGGTTGATCTCAACACCGGCCGCATCAAAGTGCCCACCGATCCGGTCCTTCAAGAAAAGCCCAATGTCACTGAGCCGCCGATTGCCCGAGGCGTCGACCGCACCCTCGTCAGCTGCCAGCAAGTCCTGGCCGGCACCCTCAGCCACCACTACCACCGCGTGGCCCGAT
This sequence comes from Planctomycetia bacterium, assembly GCA_009919445.1. Classification (GTDB taxonomy): domain Bacteria; phylum Planctomycetota; class Planctomycetia; order Pirellulales; family UBA1268; genus UBA1268. Next base: position 6,383 of record RGBY01000143.1, on the reverse strand, counting down.
TGCTTGACGCGTCCCAGCAGGTGGTCGAGAAAGTTATTGGGCCCTTCCAAGGCGAAAGGCACTTCGGGAATCAGCACATAGTTGGCATCGGGCTCGGCCAGTGACGCATAGCAGGCAATGAACCCCGAGTGCCGGCCCATCAGCCGTACCAAGCCGACTCCGTTGGGAGAGGCCTTGGCTTCGACGTGGGCTGAACGGATTGACTTGGTCGCTTCGGCAAAGGCGGTCTGAAAGCCAAAACTCTGGTCAATGTAGGGGATGTCGTTGTCGATCGTCTTCGGAATTCCGACGACCGCAATTTTCTGGTTGCGGGCGGCGATCACCTCGGCAATCTGCATCGCCCCTCGCAAGCTGCCGTCTCCCCCGATGACAAACAAGGCGTTGATGTTCATCCGCTCGAGGCAGTCAACGATCTCTTCTGCGTCCTGACCACCCCGCGAGGTTCCGAGAATGGTCCCCCCCTCTTCGTTGATGTCACTCACAACTGCGGGGCTGAGGTCAATCACATCATGGCCATAGCGGGGAATAAACCCCTGATAACCGTTGCGGAATCCGTAGATTCGCTTCACGCCGTAATGGAAGGTCAACTCCATCACGATGCCCCGGATGACATCGTTGATGCCCGGGCAGAGGCCGCCGCAGGTGACAATGCCAACCCGCATCTTCGCACCGTCGAAAAAAAGCTGCTTGCGGGGACCGGCCGGCTCGAAGCCAGGCAGTGCGTCAAGCGCCAGGCCGCTGCCTTCGGCCAGTTGCTTGGTATCGTAGAAATAGACTCGGTCGTCGACGTCAACATAGTGAGCCGTGGTGCTCCGCGACTCGATCATGCCACGGATTGGTGAGTCGATGCGGCAGGGACCGAGGCTGGTGACGGTGAGGTTGTCGGCGGTGGCCATGGCGGAAGCTCCTGGTACCGAAGAAGTGGAAGGCTGGCAACAAGCCCTTGGGTCACCTATCGGTGGCGGCACCCTGAACGCAGAGCCGAAGCCGGTCGCCGAAAGCCAATCGAACCTTAGAAAACAGTGAAACCAAGTTGGTGCACTCGTAGAACTCTGGCAACCGTGAAGACTGCTTCTGAACTACATTTAATGCGGTATCGTCAACGAATATCGCGAAGGCCGGGACACCTGCTGTAAGCAGTAGTGATTATCAATCATGAGAAGGTTATGCGGTGATGCTTACTCATACTCCCATCACCACGGGAGTGCGGCAAATCCTCACCATGCCGTGAGTGGATCTTCGATATTGTGATCTGCGTCATATCGCGATGGCACGGCTTACCATGCAACCCAGGGCAGGGGAACGTGATCGATGTTCGCCTTTGGCCTAGCGGGCAGTTCAGCCTCCTCTGCGTTTCTGGGGTAATCACTGCTGCTGCTGTTCTGCCGCCAGTAGATCGTCCGCCGGGGCTGACCGCACCACCGACCGCACCGGCACATCGAGCGGGGGCAACTGGTCGTGCCAGGCGATCGAGGGCAACCGCGGAAGCATTCGCGTCGCCACCCGAACATCGACCCGCTCGGTACCACTGCCTCGGAAAATACCTTTGTTCGGTGGCACATCTGTAAAATCCCGTCCGACCGCTGTCTTGGCAAAATGGTTGTTGATCGGGCAGCCATTCGTTGGGTCGAAGCCTGACCAGCCGAGATCAGGCAGCCAGACCTCGCACCAGGCATGACTCTGCGAGTCATGGTTCTCGCGGTGGATATAGCCACTGACATACCGAGTTGGCACGCCGTTAAGCCGCAGCAGAGCGATCATCAGATGGGTGAAATCCTGGCAGACGCCCTTGCCGTGTTCGAGTAGATGATCGATCGGTGAAGTCGAGTCGGTGAAGTCGCGGGCATACTCGAAATGACCACGGATGTATTCGGCCACTTGGCAGACCCACATCCCGACCCGAACCCCAGCCGCCGGCCGCAGTTTCGCCAGGTGGGGCTCCAGCAGCGGTGTCGCTCGCACCGGCCCACGCAGCGACAGATACTCAAGGGTTTCCAGCGGCAGGCTGTCGGGATCGATCGGAAACACCGTTTGGCTGGCCATCGGCCCAATCCCCGCATCGACGGTCTCAACGATGCTGGCAGCGAGCAGGCGAATCGTCTGTTGCGGCTCGAGCAGGTTGAAGTGGTGCACTCGGTTGCCAAAGCCATCGGCGTAACGGTGGATGGCGGCGGGCTGGCTAACATTAAGCTGAAACGAATGGCAACTCTGCTGGCCGTCGCTCGTTGGCTCCATCCGCAGTTCACAGAGCCATTCCCGGATCGGCTCTGAGTAGGTCAGCGTGGTCTCGTGCTGAATTTCAAGGATCATCGGTGGTGTTTCCGGCGGGAAGGGGGCTTCAACGAGTAGCGGGCATGGTCATTGCAACGAGTATTGCTGTTGCAGCAGTTGGCCGATCAGGCCACAGCGTTGCAGGGAAAGACTGAGGAACTCCCGCAAGCCAGCCGCGCCAAGCGTCAGCCGATCAAGGTAGGTTAGGTCGCTGACCAGCCGTCCGACGGTTCGCCCTGGCTCGGTGTCGCCCCTAACCACCCGCTCCCCAGAGACCACCCCGAGCGACTGGAACACTCGGCTGAGGCAAAAGCGTACGGAGTGGGGAAACTCAGGATGCTTCAGCAGAAACTCGATGATCCGTTCCGGCTCGACCCGTCCGATCGAGAGTCGCTGATAGGCCTCATAGGCGGCACAGCGTTTTAGTACCGCCGCCCACTGCAACACGCTTACTGGTAGGTCGGTCACCTCACCAGCCACGAATAGGCCCAGCTTCGCATCGAGCGTCCGCAGCACCTTGTCGGCCCGTTCCAGATAGCGGCCCATCTGAATAAAGTGCCAGCCCTCGTCTTGGATCATGGTGGCATCACAGATACCGTGGAACAGCAAGACCCCCATCTGCGTCTCTTCGCAGAAGTCATGCGGAGAATCGGCCACCCGCTCCTGAAAGGCGATGTCACTGAGACGCCAGTGCAATTTGTTGAGTTCCCGCCACATCGGCGGGCTGATTGAGCCGCGAATGCTGCGGGCGTTGTTGCGGGCTCGGTTCACACAGACGATCACGCTGCCGGTGTTACTGATGTCGGTGAGCAGCCACCGCTGAACAGCAGTAACGGCGTCTTCACTCTCCCGGTGGATTGGGGGTGCCTGCTGATACTGTGCCAGCAGGGCTGTCCACTCCAGTTCCACCGGGTCGGCCAACACCCCCTGGAGGTCAAGTTCCAGGCTGCTGGTGACCCCGACTGCACGGGCAAGATGGTCAGCCCGCTCCAGATAACGGCCCATCCAGAAGAGGGCGTCAGCAACCCGACTGAGCATCATCGCCCCCCTTCTTCTTGGTCGGCCGAGCTTGGCTGGCCGAGCATCACTGCCGCCGCGGGCTGGCCTTTTTCAGTGCCGGCAAGCACCCAGGTATCTTTGCTGCCGCCTCCCTGGGAACTATTGACAACAAGGCTGCCGCGGGGAAGCGCCACCCGGGTTAGTCCACCCGGTGTCACCACAACCCGCTCACCACTGAGCACGAAAGGCCGCAGGTCGATATGCCGACCCTCCAGCCGGCCGTCGATAAACGTGGGGTGAGTCGAAAGTTGGATTGTCGGCTGGGCAATGAAGTCGCGGGGGTTGGCTCTGATCTGATCACGGAACGCCTCCTGCTGGGCCTTCGTGGAACTCGGGCCCACAAGCATGCCGTAGCCCCCTGACTCGTTAACCCGCTTGACCACCAGGCTTTCGAGGTTCGCCAGCACATGATCGAGCTCGGTCGGAATGGACGGCCGAAAGGTTTCGACATTATTAAGCAGCGGATCCTGCTTCAGGTAATAGCGGATCATCTCCGGCACGAATGGGTAGATCCCCTTATCATCAGCAATACCAGTGCCAATGCTGTTGGCAAGGGCGACATTCCCGGCCCGATAGGCGTTGACGAGCCCCGGCACTCCCAGGGCACTGTCAGGCCGGAAAGTGAGTGGGTCGAGAAAATCGTCATCTATCCGCCGATAGATGGTGTCCACCTGCCGCAGGCCACGGGTTGTCCGCATGAAAACCCGGTTGTTATCGACCTGTAGGTCTCGTCCCTCGACCAGTTCGATGCCCATCCGCTGAGCGAGAAAGCTGTGTTCAAAATAGGCTGAGTTGTACATGCCGGGGCTGAGCAGTACGGCATTCGGGTCAGCCGCCGACTCTGGGGCCACGAAACGGAGCACATCGAGCAGGGTGGTCGGATACTCGTCGTTGGGTAGCACATCGTAGCGGTTAAATAGGGCAGGAAAGACCCGTTTGAGCACCTGCCGATTCTGCAGCATGTAACTGACCCCAGACGGAGTGCGAGCATTGTCCTCGAGCACGAGATACTCACCGTCTGCTGCCCGGATCAGGTCGGTGCCGCAAATATGCACATAGATGCGGCGTGGCACATCGACACCGACGAATTCCCTTCGGAAGGAACTCGCCTGCAACACCAACTCTGGAGGCACGATGCGATCCCGCAGAATGAACTGCTCGTGGTAGATATCCCAGAGAAACAGGTTGAGGGCGTTGATCCGCTGAATCAGCCCTGCCTCGATCTGTTGCCACTCATCGGCCGGAATAATTCGGGGCATCGGATCCATCGGCCAAACCCGCTCGATTCCCTCTTCTGCCCGGTAGACAGTGAAGCCGACGCCATCCTGCCGCATCGACAGATCGGTCATCGCCTTGCGGCGGCGGAAGGCGTCCCCTGTGGTGAACCGCAGCGAGTCACGGAGCGCGGCGTAATGCGGCCGCACGCCAGTACCACCCGGGAACATTTCGTCGTAGGCAGCAGACAACTCATAGTCAGTCCAGAGCGGGGACGACCGTTCTGACGTCGATACCGTCCCACTATGTTCCGCCATCGCCTCCGCCTTCCTGCTCTGACCGACCCATTCCGCACCTTCCTCGGCCCGTCGGTCGAGCACCCATCCCGGCAAACCGGCTTCCGCTCACATGACGGGCAGCTCTGCCTACGGACGCAGCAGACCACGCCACAGGTGCCGCCGAAATTCGGCCGCAGCAGCTTTTCATCTAATCAGTTAGGCTACGGTGCAAATCACATGCCGCGAACACATTGTCCGCTTCCGCCACCACTACCAGCTTTTCCATGACCTACTGCCTCGGCATCCGTACCCACGAGGGCCTCGTCCTCGCCTCCGATTCCCGAACCAACGCCGGCATTGACCAGATCAATGTCTGTTGCAAGATGCACAGCTTCGTCATTCCTGGCGAACGGGTCTTTTCGGTGCTCTCCAGCGGCAGCCTTTCGCTGACGCAGTCGATCGTGACACGCATTCGTCAGGAGTTCGAACAGGGCAGGGGCCTAGCCGAGGTGACGTCCTTTTACGATGCCGCCCGCTGCGTTGGCCGACACATTCGGGAGATCAGCGAGATCGACCGAGTAGCAATGGAAAGGGATAACATTACCTTTGCCGTCAGTTTTCTGGTCGGAGGGCAGATTGGCAACGAGCCGCCCCAGCTCTACATGATCTATGCTCAGGGTAATCCGCTACGGTGCACCCGCAGCGCACCGTTTCTACAGATAGGCGAAACCAAATATGGTCGGCCGATTCTCGACCGGGGAATCCGCTATGACGACACCTCGCTGGAACAAGCGGTGAAGTACGCCATCATCTCGCTCGACTCGACGATGCGGTCAAATGTCGCGGTCGGGCCACCGATTGACATGCTGGTCTACCGCAATGATGAACTCGCGATCCGGACCTACCGGCGGTTCCAACCCGATGACGAAGGGCTTTTCGATCTTCGATCGCAGTGGGAACAGGGGCTGCGGTCGGTAATTGCCACGCTGCCAGCCATCGAATTCAGCAGCCCGGGGGAAGACATCGAAAACGGCAGCACCTGCCTGCTCGATCGATCCAAAGAATAGGACGGCCAACGACACCTTCACAAGCGGCGCAAACGGACCAGCACCTGCTGCTAGCCACGATGAATGTCGCCCATGGGCAGGTCATCCGGTGACGCTTGCCCAAACGGCTCGTCGCTATGGGACTGCACCTGCTCGCCACAGTCGACCGGCGGCCTACGGGCTCGTGATACGTGCGGAGGCTCAAGCGGTTTGCCCAGATACGTCAAGATTGGCTTGACCCGTCCGAAGCCACCCTGGACTTCTTTCGCTTGCGAACCTCCGGTTTGAAGAAAGCCGGCTCCTGCCCGCCGTCGACAATCGGCCGGATATCACCGCCACAGCCGCCCACTCAGCGGAAACTCCTCACCATCACGTGCCAGAACCTTCGCGACGGCAATTCTTGCCGTGTCTTGGTAACAAGGCCTACCATCACAACTACTTCTCTACACGCCAAAACCCCTACGCAACAGGCCCAAGGTTAGAGGTGAATCCATGCGACTACGAATGCTGCCTC
>RGBY01000142.1 GCA_009919445.1 Planctomycetia bacterium | reverse complement strand
CTGCCCGTCCGCTCGTTTCCACTCGCGGCTTGCACGGGTTCACACACGGCACGCACCGGCGACGAGTCGCTCTTTGGCCCCGCGACACAGCCGCTTGATGGCTGCTTCTCGCTTGAGCGCCGCTGACTTTGTTGGCTGCGTCTCGGTGTAGGCCAGTCTGACAGGCAGACGGCCGCGGGTGTAGCGAGAGGCCTTGCCCGCGTCATGCGCTTTGAGCCGCCGCTCAAGGTCATTGGTGATGCCGGTGTAGAACGACCCATCCCGACACCGCACGATATAGACAAGCCATGACTGCACAGGCAGATCTCCTCACCACCACCATTTGTCGATCACTTGCTTCCGCTCAGGCTGGCAGCTCACCGATGATTGTCACCCGCCCCGGTAACACCCGAATCTCCAGCGGCAGGCTGCCCCCCGGGTCACCGTCAAGCTGGTACGGCACCGGCTCATCGGCTTCAAACCGCAGCCAGGTGGCTCGCTCAACATGGGTATCCCGCCATGTTCGATGCCCACCGAATAGCACGCCGGCAAGGTACCGCACCCCGTTCCACCACTGCCCGCGACGAAAACAGCAGACATCCAGCTGACCATCAGCCGGATCACCATCGGCAACAAATTGCAGCCCGAGGGCGTACCGAGGCAGATTGAGCACAAACGCCCAGCGGGCAATGACCGGAGCTGCCCCAGAAGAGGTGGTCATCCGCACTGGTGGATAGCGATACCGCCACAAGGCTTCGACAATGGGACGCAGCCAGGTGCTATGACGAATGTGGCCGGTCCGGCGGCTCGCCACCAGCCGGGCCACCTCTGCATCAAAACCGAGTGATGCCACCGAAAGAAACATGCGACCGTTGGCCTCGCCTGCATCGATCGTGAACTGGCTTCCCCGAGCAATCTGTTCGCTCAGGCGGCCGACATCCCGATTAAAACCGAGTTGCCGGGCCAATAGGTTCTCTGTTCCCAGCGGCAGCACCGCCAGCGGCAGACTCGGCCGTGCCCAGTTGGCAACCATACCCACCGTTCCATCGCCACCAGCGCAGACAACACAGGCAAGCGGCTCTCCTTCACCTGTAGCCGGGGCTGCCTCAAGCCGGCAGCGAATCGTCTCCGGATCACGCTCCCGCTGGACGGCAAAGCCTCGCTGCTGAAGGGCGTGCTCAAGGCCGTCGATCAGCGCGGCGGCATCAGCGGCACCAGCCCGCGGATTTTCGGCAATCAGCACAACCCGTTTTCCAAGAGCCATCGTGTGGGCACTTCTCCTTCCTTGCGTCTGCTCGAAGCCGCCCCACGATATCAGCCCCGAGCGGCCCAACCCAAGCCGAGGTTGAGACCGCTTTATCCCAACTTGCCACAGACTCTGCGGTCTGCGAAGCAGACCCCGATTATGGCGATTCCACACTGTCCAGCCCTATTTTTTAACGCTCAGCACGCTCCACAGACCGACCCCTGAACCCCGCAGAGGCGTATCCTTGGGGTATGAAGATTCTCACCTCCACCCACCTGGCCGGCCGCTTCCTCCTCGTGCCGGTACTCTTTCTGTCAGCCACCAGCAGCAGGGCTGCTGCTGTTGTCGATGACGCTGAACTTGCCCGCCGTTTTGTTGCTGGGCTGGCTGCTGTCGTGGAAACACCCCAAAGGCAGACACTGCATGCAGAACAGGCAAGCCACCAGCTCGCCACCACAGAAGGCCAGCGAATCCGGCTGCCACAGACGCCAGCGCTCTGCACCCTTGGCCCCGAGCAGTCACTCTACGACTCTGTCATGCCAGCTGTGGTTGTTGTTGGATCAATCTACAAGTGTGGCAACTGCAGCGACTGGCATCTTGGTGGCATGGCGAGTGGCTGGCTCCTGGCCGGTGAAGGCCTGGTAGTCTCCAACCACCATGTCTTTGGTGAAGACGAGAAGCATTGCTTTGGTGTCATGACCGCTGACGGCAGGGTCTTTGCCATTGAATCGATCCTGGCTGCCGACAAGGCGGGGGATGCGGTGATCTTCCGGATCGACACCCGTGGCGAGCAGTTGCCGGCCCTGGCACTCGGTTCCCCAGCGAACTGCGGGGCTGCCGTCACCATTATCAGTCATCCGGCCGGACGGTTCTATAGCCTGACCACCGGCGTTGTCTCCCGATACCACCGCCAGCCACCAGAACATGGCAAGGCAAAAGTTGGACAACAAAGCACGGCCCTGCGGCGACCGGTCTGGATGAGCGTCACCGCCGACTATGCCGTCGGCAGCAGCGGGGGGCCGGTCTTCGACGAAACCGGGGCGGTAGTCGGCATGGTCTCCCGGACCTACTCAAGTCAGGCCGATCGGCACCATCGTCGCTTCGGGAATCTTGGCAATCAGATGGTCTTCAAAGACTGCGTCTCTCTCGACACGCTGCTGGGGCTGATCGAGACGCCTCTCTAAGCCGCCCCCGTACCAGCGTCTATTCAGCCAGCCCAAGATCTTGCCGTCGCTGGGCCAGTTGCTCAGTGCCCCCCTCTACCACATAGCCTGCTGACTCGAGTGCGATCCTTAAATCGGCTTCTGCGGTCAGGGCATCCTGCTGGCAGAAGAACGTCTGGGTGAAGTCCTCCGGTATGAGATCGAATCGGGGCTGCACAAACCGGCGATGACAGGTCTGGCTATGCAGCCGGTGCCCACGAACGTTGTGATGCCCTTCCCGGTGCTGACGAATTCTGTCCTCCAGTGGCTGGCTGGTCTGCCCCACATAGAGATAGCCAGCAGCCGCCGGCTGGGGTGCCTGACCACCGGGCGGCGTCAGTTCAATAACATAGAGATGCCAGACCGTGAGATCTCCGTTGACCGTATAGCCATCACACTGCAGCCGCTGCCGCAATGCTTTTTCGGCTGCCTTGATCAGATCCCGCTGCGTCGGCCGCAGCAGCGGTGAATCACGCCCGCCCGGCTGGCTCGGGCCGGGCATCGCCTCATAGACGACATTTACCACCCGCATCCGTCGTGCTCGGGGCGAGATCTTTACCCAGCGATCAAGTTCGAGCCCGGGCCGCTTCGTCAGTGCCTTGACCACCACCCGCGGCCGCTCCGGGTGCCGCCGCGGCCCAACCAGATCACTTGTCTTCAGCACACAGAGCCAGACTTTCTGCACGTCAGCGGAGTAAGAGGGTCGAGCCATTGGCCTCAGTTCCAAATCGCGGTACGGTTGCCTTTAGTCAAGTCGGCTGCCAGTCAGGCTTTGCATCAGTGCAGCAGAAGATGCATCCCACAGCCCACCATGTCGGCCCTCCTGAACACTCATTCTGCCAGCTTTTCTTTCTGAGATCAGTATTCCGTCGGCATCTGTTTCGCTATGTCTGTTTTGCTCATCTCAGCTGTGGCCCTGCTTGCCTCTGGCCTCACTTTTTTTTCAGGCTTTGGCCTCGGCACGCTGCTGCTTCCTGCCTTCGCCTTATTCGTACCTGTTGAACAGGCCGTCGCCCTCACCGCCGTGGTGCATTTCCTCAACAGCATCTACAAGGTCGTTCTCGTTGGCCGCTTTATCGATACAAAGACCGTCCTCCGGTTTGGCCTGCCGGCCATCCTGGCCGCGATTGCCGGAGCCTGGGTGTTGGGCCTACTGACAGCAATCGACCCCCTGCTTGAGTACGACGCCCTCGGACGCCACTTCGTTGTTACTCCTGTCAAACTAGCCATTGGCCTGCTGCTGATTGCCTTCGCCCTGCTGGAACTCATCCCTGCCACCAGCAGCCTGTCATTTGCTCCACGCTGGCTGCCAGTCGGTGGTCTGCTGAGCGGTTTCTTTGGTGGTCTCTCCGGCATGCAAGGGGCGCTACGTTCAGCTTTTCTGATCCGGGCTGGTCTCTCCAAAGAGGCTTTCGTGGCAACGGCCGCGGCCATTGCCTGCCTGGTCGACCTTTCCCGCATGAGCATCTACGCGACCAGGCTCTCGGCTGTAGCCGATTCACTCAATCTGCCCCTCTTACTGGCTGCCATAATTGCCGCACTCACCGGCGCGACGCTCGGACGGCTCTTCCTTCACAAGGTCAAATTTGTAGCCGTCCAGCAGATCGTTGCGGTGATGATGCTCGTAATCGCTGGCTGTCTGGTCAGCGGACTGCGGTAAAGACAGGCTCAACCTGACGCGGTATAAACTTCGTTCTTCTCGAACAAATCACGATTGGCTCACTCCTCTGCCTCCACCCAAGCCCACTCGCCTCTCAGGTGTTCCCCATGCTCTGCCGTCTGATTTACTCAAGCACGATCGTGCCGCCATTTGACTTCGAAGACCTGCGTGACATCCTGGCAGCAAGTGAGCGGAACAACCCGCCGCAGGAAATCACCGGCGTCCTCGTGACCACGGCGACGCAGTTCCTCCAGGTGATGGAGGGGCCCAGTGATAACGTCAACGAGCTCTACCGCAAACTCCAGCGTGACTCTCGACACGAACGGCTGCGGCTCATTGAGTACACAACTGGAGTCCAGCGACTCTTCGACGGCTGGGCCATGCGGGGAGTCCACCGGGGTCTGATGAGCGACGAACTCACTGGTTTTCTCACCCGCAAATACGGAGGTGACACGGCTGGCGGACTCGTGCTACCAGACAACGCGTTTCTGGCGACCAGCCTCCTTTTTGACGTCGCCCATGCTGACCTCATTGGCGGCTAAGCCACTGTGGCCTCATCCAATCTCTGGCTATATCAACTCGGCTGCTCGGTCGGCCGCATGAGAATGTCATGAACCTGCACGTGTGGCGGGCAGGAAAGCATATAGACAACGGCCTCAGCGACGTCGTCAGCCTCGAGAACCTTAAACTGCGAATAGATTTCGCGGGCCTTTTCCTCGGACTTCATGTAGTGGGCTGCAAAGCCGGTCTCCACGAAGCCAGGGCAGATTTCTCCGACGCGAATGCTATCCCCTGCCTCACGAAGCTCAATTCGCAGAGATTCAGTCAACGCACGCACCGCATGCTTCGTCGCTGCATAGAGGCCCGCCCCGGCTGGCACCCGCTGCCCTGCCATCGAGCCAATATGCACAATCTGACCAAACCCACCTCGGGCCCGCATGTCAGCCAACGCTTCGCGGGTGCAGATACACAAGCCCAGCAGGTTGACCTCAAGCATCTCCCGCCATTCCTCAACCGTGCCCTCCGCGAGCGGTGCCGCATGGCCCAGGCCTGCGTTATTGATAAGAACATCAACACCACCGAACCGCTCCCGGGCAGTAGCAAACGCTGCCTGCACAGATGCCTCATCCCGGACGTCGACGGCGACGGCAAGCGAGTGTTCTCCGGCAGGGTCGGCCGCTGCCAGGATGTCTGCCACCGCAGCCTGGCGTCGGCTGCAACTGACCACTCGCATGCCCTCGGCCAGCAACCGTACGGCTACAGCAGCACCAATACCCCGGACTCGTCGCTGCCATTCGTACTTCCTTCCCAAAGAGACTGTGCCATGGGCACCAGGTCGCCCATCTGTCCTCAGTCTATGCCCACTGGAGGTGGGCCGAAACCGCGTGTGGTCGCTCAACTGTCGGGCAGCATAGACTTCAATAGCCGCCAGATCATTTTCCCGCAGCCCTCGGTAACTCTCCTGTGAACATGCCTTCTCCTGTCGCGTCCCCTGTCGAGCAAACCAGTTCTGACCAGGGTCTTGTCTTTGTCACCGGCGCCACCGGCTACGTCGGCGGGCGGCTGGTACCGGCTCTGCTCGAAGCTGGCTATCGGGTTCGCTGTCTCGTCCGAGAGCCACGCAAACTGGCCGAGCGGCCCTGGCGGCAGCACCCCCATCTCGATGTAGTCACCGCCGACCTCACCGAACGCGAGGCGGTGGCTGCCGCCATGAAAGACTGTCAGGCGGCCTACTACCTCGTGCATTCCATGATTGCCACAGGTGGCACGTACGCCGACCGTGACCGTGAACTGGCTCGGGGGTTTGCCATTGCCGCTCGGGACGCCGGCCTGCCCCGGATCATCTACCTCGGTGGCCTCGGCGAGATGGGGGCCGACCTAAGCGAGCACCTGCTCTCCCGGCGACAGGTTGAAGAAGAACTCGCATCGACCGGCATTCCTGTCACTACCTTCCGGGCCGCCATGATCATCGGCTCGGGCTCGGCCTCATTTGAAATCCTCCGCTATCTCGTCGAGCGGCTGCCGATCATGGTGACACCCAAATGGGTCACCACCGAGTGTCAGCCGGTGGCAATCGCCGATGTCTTGCACTGGCTGGTGCGTTGCCTTTCCGTTCCAGAGACGACCGGCAAGACGCTGGAAATCGGTGGGGCCGATGCCCTTCCCTACCAGGAACTGATGCGGATCATGGCCGAGGAGTTGGGGCTTCGCCGGCGGATTATCCTGCCGGTCCCGGTGCTGACGCCGCGGCTGAGTTCACTTTGGATCAACCTCGTCACACCCGTCTCGTACCGCATCGCCCGACCGCTGGCAGAAGGACTGAAAAATCGGGTCGTTGTCACCGATGACACCACGCAACAACTCATGCCGCACCAGGCGTTGGGGGCTCAGGAAGCCATCCGCCGCGCGCTTGCCAAAATTGAGCGGCAGGCCGTGGAGACTCGCTGGAGCGTTGCCGGACCAGTGCCGGGCGATCCTTCCTGGGCAGGCGGGACCGTCTTCACCGATGAACGCAAGGTAACCATCAAGGCCGATCCTGCCAGCGTGTACAAAGCCGTCTGCCGGATCG
>RGBY01000141.1 GCA_009919445.1 Planctomycetia bacterium | reverse complement strand
AATGCTCTCACAAACCACAAACCGTCCGCTGGTGGCATCTTCGATCGCCCAGGTCCGAGAAAGGACCGGATCGGTTGTTGCCGCGGCTCGCTCAGTCCGGCGGACAACCTCAGTCCAAACTTCCACTCGCTGGCAGGCAGCACGGTCCAGCGGCACCAGGGCAACGGCCCGTTTGCTGGGATCATGCCGCCCACGAAAGAAGACCCCCGTAGCAGGGTTTTCAAGCCGATCGAGCAGCCGATACTCACCTACAAAAAAAGATCCCTCGCTGCTGCGGACAAGTCGTTTCGCCTGCCAGAGCGACAGCAGTCGCTGCTGAACCAACCACTGCGCGGCTGCTGCGGTCTGCTTTTCCGGCGTGTCTGCAACCCCACGTGTTGCAGTTTCACAGACTTCGCGAATCTGGGGCACCTGTTCAGCCGGGAGAAGCCGACTCGATGCCAGAGCCGACCAGAAGTCATCGGGGGCGAGTGTTGGCATGCTTCATTCGGTGATGCGAAAGAAAAGGAACGACACCCAAACGGCAGGTGGCCACTAAGACGAGTGTGTCTGTCCTGCTGAGATCTGCTTCCGTTATCGTACCCGACCGCCGCCTTCTTGCGGGGGTGCCTCGTTCCCCCGTCCACCTCATCTCGCCGTCTCAGCACTGATCGCTCAGCGGGCAGCAACCTGATCTGCCCGGATTGGCTCAGGTTGCGGTTGGCGAAGGCGGCGCTGGGGCGATACCATGCCGATGGCGAGGGGCCGCCTGCCAACTCACCGAATTCCCTGCCCGACACCCCCTGCCCGACACCAAAGAACAACGCCCGTATTGGGTTCCCAACAACCCTTGGGGAATTATGCGTTCAAGCGAAGCCACTCATATCTACTTCGATCGGGCCGCCGATCAACTCGATCTGTCGGAAAATATCAGACGGCTGCTGCTCACCCCTCAGCGAGAGGTGCAGGTTCAGATTCCGGTTGAACTCGACTCCGGAGAGGTGGCCACCTTTATTGGCTATCGCGTGCAACACAACAATGCCCGCGGCCCCATGAAGGGTGGCCTCCGCTACCACCCCCAGGTTGACCTTGATGAGGTTCGGGCACTGGCCTCACTCATGACCTGGAAGACAGCCGTGGTCAACATTCCTTATGGCGGAGCCAAAGGGGGCATTGCCGTCGATCCGGCAACCCTGTCAGCCCGGGAACTTGAACGGGTCACCAGACGGTTCGTCGACAATCTCCACGACCTGATCGGTCCAGACGTCGACATTCCAGCACCTGACATGGGCACTTCGGCCGAGGTGATGGCCTGGATCATGAATCAATACGACAAATTTCATGGCTTCTCGCCCGCCTGCGTGACAGGCAAACCGGTCGAGTACCACGGCATCCCTGGTCGCGAAGAGGCAACAGGCCGGGGTGTCGGCCTGCTAACAGTCAAACTGCTCAGCCGCCTCGGCCGGCGAATCCCCGGTACGCGTGTTGCCATTCAGGGCTTTGGGAACGTCGGCACGCATACGGCCAAATACCTGCGTGATGCCGAATGCCGGGTGGTGGCTGTCAGCGATGCGACCGCCGGCTTCTATCGTGAAGATGGCCTCGATGTGCTGGAGATGATCCGCTACGTCCATGCCAACAGTGGCAAACTTCAGGGATACCAGGGAGGTGATGCGGTCACAAACGCCGAACTTCTATCGTGTGACTGCGATGTTCTCATCCCCGCTGCCCTTGGTGGTGTGCTGACCAGTGCCAATGTGGAAAGCGTCCGTGCCCCAATCATCGTTGAAGCCGCCAACTCTCCCACGGAACCAGCTGCCGATGCCTACTTCGACGAAGCTGGCGTAACCGTTCTGCCCGACATTCTGAGTAATGCCGGCGGGGTGACGGCCAGTTGGTTTGAATGGGTCCAGAACCGACAGCATTACCAATGGGGCATGAATCGGGTTCGCCAAGAACTTGACCGAATTCTTGGCGAAGCCTTCGAACAAGTCTGGCAGCTGGCCTCTTCCCGCAAGGTCTCATTGCGGACCGCCGCTTTCATGCTGGGTGTTGGCCGTGTTGGCAGAGCCACTGTTCTAGGAGGGATTGAATGACTACGCCCGCAATCGCACCCGAAACGCTTCGTGACATACCGTTATTCAATGGCTTCAATGCGACCGATCTTGCCCAGATCATTGACATCAGCTCAGTACACGAATTCCCAGCCGACGAGTTGATCGTCGAGCAGGGAGCCACCAGCCGCGACCTATATGTTTTACTCGACGGACGCTGTGAAGTGATCCGCCGGGCGAACCCGCACGACCCAAAAACAAAGCAGGTCACCCTGGCTCGGCTTGAGGCACCTGCTCATTTCGGCGACATGTCGTTTTTCAATCCTTCGCCCCACGCAGCTGATGTACATGCCCAGACAGCAGTGCAAGTGATTCAGATCGAGCATGCCAGTTACGACGACCTGATTCGGGATGGCGTGCTGGCGGCCTATAAGTTGGCCTACAACGTGACGGAAGCCCTTGTCAGACGACTACGCCGCATGGATGACTGGGTCACCGAACTGGCGGCAACTGACCATGACCCCTGCGACCCACCCCGACCTGAGTGGCAGAGTTTTCGTGAAAAACTTTTTGACCGCTGGACAATCGTCTGACCTTTTCGTCCCTGGCAGACAGCACCGCCCGGCAGGCTCAGCGGCAGTGAATTTATAACGGCGGTCGGCAAGAGAACGCCTCTGGCAGAAACCTGAGGAAAGCTCAGCCAAGACGCAGCACCCTGCGGCAGTCCTGTCCGCTCGCGGCTTGCTTGGGTTTAGCCGCACCTGGGTTTGCACAACGCTCCACGGTGGCCTGTCCGCTCGCGGCGTAACTAGGTGTGAGCTGCGCGATGCAAGCCCCCGGTGGAAACCGGTGGATCGGAAGTACATTCCGCGTGGTGAACATCGACACGCGTGATGCCGTGACGTGATCGCTCTACTGTGCAAACGCTGTCCGCTCGCTCCCGTTCGCGGCTTGACTGGGCCTGCTCGCAACTGGATCTGCGCAGCAAGCCCCCGGTGGAAACCGGGGAATAAATTGCGTCATGCCAGACACAACCGTGGCATGAACTGCCTACTGGTTGACACCAGCCGTCTCATGTACTGATGCGGCCGGCCGGTACCAGCTGCCGCGGAGCCAGTCAGCGAGAAGACCGATCTCAGCCGCAGAAAGGGTCGGCGTTCCACCATCACGGCCAACGCCAAAACTCGGCATCCGGTCATTCGTGTCGGGATAGAACCGCTGGTGGGTCGGATCAGTGATGATTCCCACCAGCCACTCCCGCGACCCCCAGCCGTTGAGGTCAGGCGC
This sequence comes from Planctomycetia bacterium, assembly GCA_009919445.1. GTDB lineage: Bacteria > Planctomycetota > Planctomycetia > Pirellulales > UBA1268 > UBA1268. The sequence goes on along the minus strand of RGBY01000141.1, from coordinate 3,344 downwards.
ATAGCCGAGTTCTGTCTCGTTATCACCGTACGCATGACAGCTTCCACAACGATCTGTGTCGGCCATGAGTTCTCGCCCCTTCTTCACCTGCCCTGCCGCAGCACCACCGGTTGGCAGTCCAGCCTCCGCTGCAAGTGCCACAATTACAGCCTTTACCTCGGCAGGCTTCCAGGTTTCAGTATCGCTCAAGTCGTCAGTTACAAATGAAACCATATCGCCATCTTTGTGGGCCGTGTTCCCAAAGTAGGCCGGGCCCGCCACCTGCGCCGGGTCGAGGAGCCCGCGAGCCCATGACAGGCCGCCAAACTCAAACAGGTTCGCCGCCGACGACTTGGCCAAAACCGCCTCGGCTTCGGCTGCCGCTGGGTCGACGTGGGCATGACAGCTTGCACAGTGCTGGGCAAAGAGCCGTGGCCCTTGCGACAGCGGGTCTTGACGGATGAGTGCGAGTGCACCAGTGGGCGGAATCTTCTCAGGCCGCCCCGCTAATTCAATCGCCCGCTCAGCATCAGCCTTGGCCTGCTTGACGGCCACGAGGAACGCCTCTGATTTGCGGATCGCCTCGTACTCATGTCGCCGCTTCTCAAATACCGCCTGCTTCGAGGCGTCATTCCCCAGGGCCATAGCGAGCTTTTGCGGGTCCCCGCCTGTTTCATTCAGCAACTGTTCCACATCGGCATACGCCGATCGGTCTGCCCAAAGCGCGTAGTAGTCTTCGTGCAGGGCCATCGCCGTCAACAGGCCTGCTCCGCAGAGCACCGCCAGCGTGAACACCACATTAAAGCGATGCCCGAGGCTCCAGCGGCCGAGGATTGGCATCAGAAACATGACGCCCAGGGTCAGCCCCGGCACAATGATCGCACCGAGGAACTCACCCGTTGCTCCCCAGCCCTCAAAGACCTTGAGAAACTGAAACAAGAAGAGGAAGTACCACTCTGGGCGAGCGGCCGCGTAGGGCTGAGACGGGTCAGCCGGAGCCCCCAACTCAGCACCGAAGTGACCGGTCACCAGTGGCTCACCAGCGAGCATCGCCCGCAACGCCGGCAGCAGAATGACGCCGAGTACCACCGCCATCACAGCCAGCATCGCGACGGCATCTTTGAGCACCTGATCTGGCCAGAACAGGCCATCGGGCTTCGTGACGGGCTGCTTGGCATGCAGGCCGTGCTTACGAAAGAGCGTGAGGTGCAGCACCAGAAACAGCACGAGCGTAGCCGGAAGAAAGCCCGCGTGCAGGGCAAAAAACCGGGTCAGCGTATGGTGACCGTAGTCGGGTCCCCCAACCACAAGCTGCTGAAGTGACGGCCCCACCAGCGGCACGAGGCCAGCCAAATTTGTCGCCACCCGCGTTGCCCAGTACCCCTTTTGATCCCACGGCAACAGGTAGCCGGTGAGCGCCATGCCGAGGACCAACATCATGAGGATCAGCCCCAGCCAAAAATTGACCTCGCGAGGCGCCCGATAGGCACCATCAATCACTACCTGCATGAGATGCAGCGCCAGAAGCACCACCATGGCCTGGGCCATCACATGATGGATGCCACGCAGCAGCCAGCCGCCGGTCATCTCGTATTGAATGTAGAAGACACTCTCCCAGGCAGTCTGGGCACTAGCGGAATAGCTCGCCCAGAGCACCAGCCCGGTGATGACCTGGGTCATGAAGGCAAAAACCAGCGTGCTGCCCCAGACGTACCGCCACCGAGCCCCGCCGGGCACCCGCTCGTAGAGCGCCTCGTGAACGAACGCCCGATAGCCCGTCCGGTCATCAAACCAGTCAGCCAGTTGGGCCAGCATGCCAGCCCGCTGCTGGGACTCAGAGGACGATGATGAAGTTGCACTCATGGTCGGGCCACCTTCTCCTCAATGCCGGTATAGAAGTTCTGCCATTTCACCAGCACACCCCCGCCCTTATCGACTTTGCACTCCAGGCTGTCCATTGGCCGGGGGCTGGGACTGGGCGCAACGATGCCGCCGTCAAGCGTAAAGGCGCTATTGTGGCAGGGGCAGCGAAAGCATTTTGATTCACGGTCCATTTCGACAAAGCAGCCGGCATGTGGACAGGTTGCCGACAGCACCTCGACAGTCTCGCTCCCCTTATCCCGCTTCAAATAAACAGCCCCGATGGGCTCAGCAGCAAAGCCGGTCCAGGCATCAACCCGATCAGCGATCACTGGAAACTGCCGAGGCAGGCCATCGGCCGGCACGTTATTTAAGTCGGCAACAGGCACAAAGTTCCCGGCCCCTGCTGTCCTTCGCAGCGGATCAAGCACAGCCCAAAGGGCAGCCGCCAGAGGAGGAAAGGTGGCCAGCCCGCCACAGGCAACGGCCAAGGCCTTGGTCAAGAAGCCCCGCCGCTGATCAGTTGCCAGCGAACTCCCTTTTTCGGTTTCCTCTGCCATGATTTTCTCTCCACAGGAAAACAGTTGTGCTTGTACCCAAAAATGAACGCCGTCTGCTGCGAGGTGAAACAGCCTTGCGAGGCGTCGCCGTCACTTTGCCATGCACCGATGCGTCTCACGTGGCTGACGTTCACGCTGGCTGGAGGGCCTGCCAGGCACGATCAACTGCCTCAGTAACCCGAGCCTCAATGTCATCAAATGTTCCCGCAACGATCGCGCCAGCTGCAGCCTTGTGACCGCCACCACCAAATTCACCTGCCAAGGCACTGCAGTCAGCTCCGCCCCGGCTTCGGAAACTCAGTTTCACCCGACCATCAGGCTGTTCAATCAGAATCGCTGCGACCTGAGTGCCCTTCACCGCCAGGGTAAGATTGATCAAGTCTTCTGTATCGGCAGGTGACGCCCCGACTTCTTTGATATCTGCCTGACGGACGGTGGACAGAATGCAGTTTCCATCGTTGAAGGTGCGGGCCCCGGCAAGCGTACGGCCAACCAGATGGAGTCGGGATAATGTGTCCTGCTCAAAGAGCTCTCGGTAAACGGTCGTCGGACTGGCCCCGGCATCGACCAGCCGGGCCGCTACACGAAAGGTTTCGCCGGTGGCTGACGGAAAGCGAAAGCCTCCCGTGTCGGTGGAGAGACCAGCATAAAGCGGCGTGGCAATCGACTCAGTCAGCGGCACCCGAAGCCGTAGGCCTATCTCGTAGACAATACGAGCCGTAGCCTCAGCCGTGGTGTCCTTGAACCAACGATCAGAGAGATCGTCTTCACTGACATGGTGATCAACCACCAAAACCCGCTCACGATTCCGCTTCAGCACCTCGCCCATCGCCCCGAGCTGAGCCCAGGCACTCGTGTCGAGCACGATCAGAAGATCTCGGTCATCAAGCTCAGCCGGCTTCACTCCACGAGCGAGTGACTCAAGCTTGTTGTGCGGGTCAATCC
>RGBY01000015.1 GCA_009919445.1 Planctomycetia bacterium | reverse complement strand
CATATTGTCTATTTCACGCTCATCAAAACTCTGGAACGCTTCAGCAGCCTGCTCGAGGCAGAGGGGCTTGCGCACGGCGTCTACCATGGCCAGCTGAACCCTCGTGAGCGCAAGCAGATGCAAGAGGCCTTCTTGAGCGGTCGCGAGCCGTTGGTGCTTGCTACCAATGCCTTTGGCATGGGCATCGACAAGCCCGACATCCGCACCGTCACCCATGCCGAGGTGCCGGGGTCTCTCGAAAGCTATTACCAGGAAATCGGCCGCGCCGGCCGCGACGGCAACCCCTCCCGCTGTACCCTCCTTTACGATCAGCATGATCTCCCAATGCTGATGGAGTTTATTCGCTGGGCCAATCCCGATGCCGACTTCTACCGCCAAGTCCACCATGCCTTAGAGCATGACCTTGAGCGGATCAATGCTTTTGGCGTCGAATGGCTCAACGAACAACTACTCGGCCGGCAGGCCCGACACGACCATCGCTTAGAAAGTGCTCTGCTCATGCTTGAGCGTCATGGCGCTATCAGCCGCAGTGGAGGCGATGGCGGAAGCCGTCAGCAAGTACGTCTACTCGACAAATTGCCCGAATCGCTCGTTGACGATGAGTCCCTGGCAGCCAAACTCCGCCGTGATCACGAGAAGCTGCTGGCCATGGTTGAGTACGCCCGCTGCGATGGTGACCGCAAAAAGTTTCTCGCCAGCTACTTCCTGTGCGATAATGAGCGAGCCGAACCCCGTACCCGCCTATAAAAACCGCCCCACCATGGCTGTCGATATGCGGGCTTTCCATTTCCTTGCGGGACGCCCGACACCCCCTTGCCATCCGTCATGAGTCATCAATCCCCGTTCCATCTTTTGCTGAAAAAAACTGTCCTGCTCTTGGCTCTCCTCCGCTGCCTGCCTTTACCAGCCCAGTCCCTTGAGCCCGAAGCACGAATGCCGCCAGAGGACTACAACCTCGTCCTTGGCACAAACAGCTTTTATGCGTCCTATCAACACACGAAGGACACAAAAATAATGGAGCAGGCGAACCAAACCAGGAACATGGGCTCCAACATCCTGAAGTTTGCTGTCTCCACAAAAGCACTGAAGGACTACGGCATCGATGATTCGGCCATTGAGGACATCATGGACGTCGTCTCATTGATGCCGGACTATCAAAAATCTTTTGACATGGATTTCACGTACTACTTCATGTGGCTCCACACAGCCACCGGCATCAAGTGGAAGAAAGGGATTAATACAACCCAGGAAAAACTGCTTTATGAGGAGATGTACGACTTCGCTTCCCACTTGCTTTCGACCTATGACAATACCGGCAAGGTGTTCTTCATTGGAAACTGGGAAGGGGATTGGCTTCTTCTTCGCAAAGGAAAGAACACCCCGCCACCCACAGAGGCCGAAATCCAGAACATGATCCGCTGGTTTCAAATCAGGCAAAGGGCTATTGACGACGCGAAGAAAGCCACCAAACACAAAAACGTTGCCATCTACCACTACATCGAAGTCAACCTCGCCTTACGAGGCCTCGAAAACAAGCCCTGCGTTACAAAGGATGTCTTGCCGTTTGTGAACGTAGATTTTGTGTCTTACTCGAGTTACGAGACAACCAAACGAAAGACCTACCAGGCCAATAAAGACGCACTGCAAAAAGCCGTCACCTATATCGAACAGCAAATGCAGCCAAAGCAGGGGCTCCCGTTCAGCCGCCGTGTGTTCATTGGTGAATATGGTGAACACGCAACGAAAAGCCGACCAGATAGCTTCAGACGACAATTTGCCAACACCAAAGAGATCATGCAGATTGCCCTCGAACTGGACCTACCGTTTGCGCTCTATTGGAACATGTACAACAACGAATATACCGACGAAGGCGATTCAAAAAACATGTCACTCATCAACGAACAGGGCCAAAAGCGTCCTGCCTACCACCTGCATCAGAGGTACTACCGCGACTTGAACAACTACCTCAGGGAATATCACCAGCAGAATCACGCATACCCCAGCCACAAACGCTTTAAGACAAAAGCTTTATCCGTCCTCGAAACAATATATGCAGAACTGCTGGCAGAATACTTTCCAAAATAGTAGAGCGGCGTTCGATGGCAGCCCTCCAAAACGCAGGGGGGCTTTCGGCTTGTCGATCAACGCATCCCGCCACAGTAGACTGTCGCCCCAGATTAATAGGCTACTACCCAGAAACCGGCCCACCCTTTCCACAGACATTATTCCGACACCTTTTGAAACAGAACGCCACTATGCAAGACCGACGTCTCCCGATTCTCTTCTGCCTTGCCATTTATTCACTTGCAACCATTCATGGCAGTTGTTGGCTGTTGGCAGCCGATGAGCCCGTGTCGAACGTTCCGCTCGACCAGACCCCGTACTACCAGTTGCAAGGCCATGGTGACGAAGAACATCTTGGTGCCCTAGAGGCGGAAGCACTCGCAACTGAGCAGCCGCGAAACAGAGGCCTGAGCGAGCCTATGCAAGCCTCCATGCTTCCACAAACCGCAGCACCCTACCAACGACCACACCGCAAACCAGACAGAAAAGACCCGGCGATTCTTGTGAATGCAGGGGATGGCGAGCATGTCATCGCCGGCGGCTGGAGACTGATTGAGGCTGAGAAACTCAGGATAAGTGGAGAAGAACTCTCGTCCCATGCGATTGACACCAGCGACTGGCATCGAGCCACTGTCCCTGGAACGGTTCTCACCACACTCGTTGATGCGGGGATCTACCCTGACCCGTTCTTCGGTCTCAACAACATGGCTATTCCGGAGGATCTCTGTCGCAAAAAATGGTGGTACCGCACTGAGTTCATCTTGCCAGACGTCAACAACGATCAAAATGTCTCGCTTGTTTTTAATGGAATCAACTACGAGGCCAATATCTGGCTTAATGGGACGAAACTTGGAACCATTAAAGGAGCCTTTCTTCGTGGCAATTTCCCGATTCAATCATTGCTCAAGCAGAAGAATGTGCTGGCAGTTGAAATTATTCCACCTCCACACCCTGGAATTCCTCATGAGCAATCAGCCCTTAGCCCTCGTGGGCCAAATGGCGGCGGGCTCACACAGGATGGCCCGACGTTCATCTGCTCCGAGGGCTGGGATTGGATGCCCGCAATTCGAGACCGCAACATTGGGTTGTGGCAAGACGTTCGCTTGAAAATCACTAGTGGAGCAAAAATTGTTGATCCCCAGGTTGTCACCGACCTTCCCTTGCCTGCAACAGATAGGGCCGAGATCACCGTCTCCACCACGATCGACTGCCAGAATACCGGCGACTATCGCCTTGTGGCCTCAATGAGTGACTGGTCCGTCATCAAAAAGTTCCAGCTACCAAGGGGGCAGACCACTGTCACGCTCTCACCAGAAGAATTCCAGCAACTGATTGTTCATGAGCCGAAGCTCTGGTGGCCAAATGGTTACGGAGAGGCTTGCCTCCAGGAGATCAAACTCCAACTCCTTGGGACTGACTCAGAGGTTGTCGACGAGAAAACCGTTCGCTTTGGAATTCGTGAGTACTCATATGAGTTCATGATTGCACTGAATAACGAAAGCCGCGAGCGAATTCTCTTCAATCCGACACAGGTATCGAAATCCACAACCGCCTCCCTGTTCGACAACGTGAATCGGAAAGTCCTGGCGAACAACTCCACCCTGCCAGCCTTGCGCAACGCCTCAGACCTCGACCTTCTGACCGTCCTCGATGGAAACAACCCCTACCTGACCATCAAGTGCAACGGCGTACCGATTTTCTGCAAGGGCGGAAACTGGGGCATGGACGACGCCATGAAACGTGTCTCACGAGAGCGCCTAGAACCATATTTTAAACTCCATCGTGACGCCAACTACACGATGATCCGCAACTGGACCGGCGAAAGCACCGAGGAAGTCTTTTACGAGCTGGCAGACGAATACGGCATGATGGTCTGGAATGACTTCTGGATGTCGACCGAGGGCTACAACATGCCCCCGGCCGACTTTGATCTTTTCATGCAAAACGCAGAGGACACCGTTAAACGCTATCGCAATCATCCTTCAATTGCGCTGTGGTGCGCCCGAAACGAAGGATATGCCCCCAAAGGCCTGGACAAAAGGCTCGGCGATCTGATTGCAAAAGAGGATGGCACCCGGCACTACCAGAGCAATTCGCGTTCCCACAACCTTCGTAATAGTGGCCCTTGGACGTACTACAACAATATTGACTTCTATTTCAACAAGTGTGCCGATGGCTTCTCGACAGAGGTGGGAACACAGTCTTTCCCCACAGTCGAATCAATGGAGGCAATGATGCCCGCCGAAGATCTTTGGCCGGTGAATGACAACTGGTACTACCACGACTTGCACACAGAACATCAGAATTACCGCGCAGCAATCATTGGCGACTACGCAGAGGCCTTCAACCTGCATGACTTCTCAAAGCGAGCACAGATGCTTAACTACGTTAGCCATCGGGCTATCTTTGAGTCTTGGAATGCAAAGCTGTGGAAGGATGCAAGCGGCGTGCTGCTCTGGATGTCACACCCGGCTTGGCCGAGCATGATTTGGCAAACCTATTCGTCAGACTATGAAACCTATGGTGCCTACTACGGTGCCAAAAAGGGGTGCGAGCCGCTTCATATTCAACTCAATAACCACGACAAAAAGATCGTCGTCACCAACACGAGCCTCAAGACCTACGCCGATACGGAAGCCAGGGTGCAGGTGTTGGACAAGTCGGGCAAACAACTCCATACCTACAGCAAATCTGTTGCTGTTCCCGTAAATGCCAAGGTGGAGTGCTTTGACCTCGCCATTCCCAATGAAGTGAAACTGCCTACGATTTATTTTCTCAAGCTCCAACTCATGGGCCCAAGCGATACGGTCTTGGCCGACAACTTCTACTGGGAATCGACGGCCCGAAACAAACGGTTCTATGATCTCAATCAGTATGAGAATGTAATCCTTACTGCCACTGGGGAAACACAACTGACGGAGGGGGTTGTGCGAGGAACCATTCGTATCAGCAACCCAAGCAGCACCGTTGCCCTTCCACTAAAACTTGGACTGCGGAATGCCAAAAATGGAGTTCGCGTACTGCCGGCCTATTTTAGCGATGGTTACTTTCCTCTCATGCCGAACGAATCGAGGGTCGTTACATTCGAGGCCTCAAGCGAGGCGACTCCCGAAGAGTTTGCAATCTCCGCAGAGGGATACAACGTGGAACGACACACCGTTCTCACATTTCGAAAGTAGCGGAAAAGCGGGCACATGATTCTTAGGTCAACTTTCGCCCTCTCAAGAAGCTCCCCGGCGGAAGCCGGGGGATCAGCCGTGGCTATCCCCCGGGCTTGCGCCCGGGGCTTTCGTATTCATCATTGGTTCGCGGCCACCGCTCACCTGACGAAGTCAAGGTGCGTCAGGCCTCACAGTGGTCGCCATCCAGGCGACCGATCAGGCTGCCTCGGTCGAATCCAATGGATTCCCCGGAGGTGACTCACCGAAGTAGTACTTCTTGGCGTCGGGGTTGTTGAGGACTTCTTCAGCCGTGCCATGGCAGAGGATCTTGCCGGCGCGGACCACGTAGCTGCGATCGGTGATCGCGAGGGTCTCCCGCTCACGGTGGTCGGTAATCAAAATGGAGATGCCATCATCCCGGAGGCCCATGATGATCTTCTGAATGGAATGGATCGTCACCGGGTCAATGCCCGTGAATGGTTCGTCCAAAAGAATGATCCGCGGCTCGGTCACCAGACAGCGGGCAATCTCGAGCCGCCGCTTTTCACCACCAGAGATGTAGTGCGACTTCGACTTGCGGATGCGGGTAATGTCAAACTGCTCCATCAGTTCTTCGCAGCGACGCTTTCGCTCTTTCGGCGTCATGCCAATCAATTCCATGATGGCGAGCAGGTTCTGTTCAACGGTGAGCTTGCGGAAGACGCTCTGCTCTTGGGCCAGATAGCCCATGCCGCCATCCCGCGACCGCTTGAACATCGGCCACTTGGTGATCTCCTGATCATCCAGCAGCACCTGGCCGCCATCGGGAATCACCAGGCCGCAGGTCATCCGAAAACTGGTCGTCTTCCCTGCACCATTCGGCCCAAGCAGCCCAACGATTTCGCCCTGCTGGACCTCGAACGAGACCCCATCAACCACCCGACGGCGGCCGTAGATCTTCACTAGTCCTTCGGCTTTTAGCAGCGACATGATTCCTCTCGGCAGGCCCTTCAAGGCCCGGGCGTTCAGCAATTCACAGGCATTACCGGATCAACCGCATCCTCGCGAAGTTCGGCCATGAGGGCAATTGCACTTCGCCAAAAACAGGCAGCCTGACGGACGCATGCCAGGCCGCTGGCACCATATGGGGCCAGAAAATCACCAGGGCTCGGCCAATTAACAGCCTGCGATCGACATGATGGACGTCTATCCAGAGCCGACCATCCTTACTTGCCGCTGAATTGTCCCCCAGCACAAAGAACTGATCGGCCTCCAGCGGGAAATCAAGGATGGGCTCATCTCGAATCTCACCCCGACGGCCCACCCCAACAGCCCCAATGTAATAGCCATCGCGAAGAATCTTGAGCGACGACAGGCTGACCGCCGCTGGCCCACCCGTGCCGGACACCGTGATACCAGCCGGGGCCAGATCAGAGGGCTGATCATCACCCGGAGTGACAGGCACCAGTCGTGGGGCCGCGGCGGCAGCGTCCTCAAGCGGGGTCACCCAGACAACCGGTTTGGCAGTCTGGACCAGACGCCCATTGATGAAGAGTTGCAACTGGTCATCGATGTTGGCAAACAGAATCTGCCAGACCCCCGCTCCCCGCACGCTTGTCTCGGCCGTGCTCGCCACGCCATTCGCGGCAACAAGGCTGGCCTTACCAGTTTCCAGATCAATCGTACAACGATGCCGCTGGCCACCATCGACAAGATCAAAAGCAACCGTCCCGCCGGTTGACTCACTCTCTAGCTGACAGGAAACCGCCAGGTCACCCACCCAGTGTCCGGCATAGTGGATGGCGTTGTAGGCCTGAAAGTCATCGACGGCCTCTGGCTGCACGGCCTGCCGCACTCCTAGCCCCAGTCGCGCCTCTTTCCAGTCGGCTGCTGATGGACGGAAGTGTCGAAATCGCAGGGAGGCCGATTCGCCAGCCTCACGGGTCGTGGTGAACTGCCGGCGTTGCTCAGAAACCTGCCAGTCTGTTGCTGCTTGACCAGGAGCAGCCCAGTCGGTCCAGGCAGGAGGCCAGCCCTCCTGTTGCAGCACGGCAGCCGGGTGATCACTGTCATGCACTGTCTGTAGCATCGCCCGCATCACCTCGGGTGGCTTGCGAGCAATCTGGGCTTTCTGACCGGCACGGCTGGACCAGATATCGCCGCCAGCAATGCTCACAGTTTCTCCCGGCAGCCCAATCAGTCGTTTGATGTAATTGGTGTCGGCATCTTCTGGATATTTAAAGACAACGACATCCCACCGCTGTGGCTCACTGAAGTCATAGGCAAATTTATCAACCAGAATCCGATCGCCGCTGAAAGACGGATACCGGTGATCGTACTGAACACCAGCCGCCTGACCGTCAAGCAATTTCATGACATTGCCGCAGTTTGGACAGGTGGCTGAGGCGATCATTTTGCCGGCCAGACGCAACCGTAACACGGCCAGTTTGCCATCTGGTGCTTCGAGGTCAGCCACATTCTCGCGGGCCAACTCCCGTTGCTGAGGACTGGCAGTCGAGTTATCGGCCAGTTGGCGGAGCCGGGCCAGTTCGTTCGTCAGGCGGGCCAGTTCTGTCCGAAAGGTCTGTGACTGATCATCTTCTTCACGGCTGGCACCCGCCTGAAAATTAAAGCCACATTCACTGCAGTTCAGATCTTTATGACGGCCCATCAGTGTCGGGGCCATTGAGCCAGTCGGAATCACAAAGGCCTCTGCCTGAAAGGCCCGAAAGAGCAGGGCCAGCGTGAAGGCGATGATGATCGACTCGACTGTCTCGCGACCAAAACCCAGAGGACTTCGCACCACGTCATCTGGACGTGGGCCGGCGACGTTAGTCGAGGGCTGCTGATCGTCTGCTAATTCTGCCGCAGGCTTCACTGTTCACTCTCCTTCGGGGCCACTGGAGCCAACGCACCGGCAAGCAGCCGCTCAACCACCTGCCGGACATCAGCATAGGTAAACGGTCGGCCGAGTTCTTCGCTAGCCATGTTGTCATCAAATCGCTTGATGAGCCTGCCTTCCCGATCCCAGACCGAGACCATTGGCACACTGTCAAGCTCCAGCTTGGCGTACATCGTGTCGGCATCTTCGCGGGCCAACAGGTTTTCAATGGCAGCTGCCCCGACCTCGTCAAGGAAACCCTTTACCGCTGGCAGCCTTTCAGCGGGGCTGCCAAAGCCTTCATAGTCAAGCGACAACGACAGGCAGGCCACCTGATCACCAAACTCTGCTTGTAGTGCCACCAACCCTGGAAACTCCTTGACGCAAGGAGGGCAGGAGGTACTCCAGCAGTCAAGCACGACCACCCTGCCGCGTTGGTCCGCCAGACGACTGAGCAATTCCGCATGATCGACCAGTTCGACCGTCACCCCTGCTGGGAGTGGCTGCACGACGTCCTGAGCCACAGACGCCGGTTCAGCCGTGGGCTGAACCGGCGTGGTGACTGGGGCTGAGCAGCCCACACCCAGCAGCAGCCCGAAAAGCACCGGGCCTCGCTTCAGCCAGTGCCGCCAACATGTCATGCTTTGGGTCATGCCCTCTCCAGCTAGAACATCCTTCGAACACATTCGCCATCGGCCGCCCCAGCAACTGGCTGCCCAGCGAGAACTGATCCTTGCCTGCCCAGCATTTCGGAGCCGGGTGAATCTTTCCAATATCGTACGAACCTGCGGCTGTTTTGGCATCCGGCGGGTGATTGCCTGCGGTTCTGGCCGACTCGATGACCGCATTGCCCGTGACGGTGCCGACTCGGTGACCATTGAGGTACACCGCAGTCTGCCACCCGTGCTGGATCGGCTGAAGCGAGACGGCTGGCAACTCGTTGGGCTGGAACAGGCGACGCACTCTGAAAATCTCTTCACGTTTCCCTTCGTCAGTCGCACCGTCCTGGTGATCGGCAACGAGCGACTGGGGATCGAACCCGACGTGCTCGCCCGACTCGATCGGGTGGCGGAGATTCCCATGGCAGGGATGCCTCATAGCCTCAACGCCGCCACCTCAACGGCCGTGGCAATCTATGAATACTGCCGGCAATTTCCTGATGGTGCTGCGGTGTCGGAGTACACCCCATGACAGTCGTGATCGGCATCGACGAGGCAGGCTATGGCCCCAACCTCGGTCCGTTGGTGATCGGTGGGTCTGTCTGGAAGCTTGACGACGAGCCAGCGACTGCGGCCGAGCGGTTTGCCAGTCTTACCGATCAGGTCACTGCCGACTGGCGAGCCGGCAACGGCCCGCCCTGGGGTGACTCCAAAAAAGTCTTCAGCCGCACGCGAACGGGGTCGCCGCTTGAGCCACTCGAGCGGGGCGTGCTGACAGCGGTCTTGGCAAGACACGCCCCACTGCCAACCACAGGAGGCGACCTCCTCAGGCTGCTGGGCCTGTCGCTTCCTGATGATGCCAGTCATGACTGTTGGCACGAACTCTCCACCATGCCGCTCCCACAGGCAACGGTGACAGCCACGTGTCAGCAGCAGGCCGATACGATCCACAGCCGCTGTCAGCCACGTGGCATCCGGCTTCTTAGCCTGGCCTGCCGCTGGATCTTCCCGGCAGCCTTCAATGCCAGCCTCGATACGGGCTGCAACAAGTCGGATATTCTCTCACAGCTTTCACTCGGTCTGGCCGCCGAACTCCTGCAGCAGCAGCCTGCCACTGAGACAATTATCTGGTGTGACCGCCATGGAGGACGCAAGCGGTATGCAGGGGTTGTCTCTCACTGCTTTGCTGCGGCCCGGGTTGAACCCATCAGCGAAACGGCCACCCAGTCGCGTTATCTCATCCACGCTCGCGGGCCCAAAGCACACGCGTCCGGCCAGCCGACAACATCCATCAGTTTCTCAGTTGGCGGCGAATCCCAGCTGCCTGTCGCCGTCGCCAGCATGACCGCCAAATACATCCGAGAATTGGCCATGGGAGCCTTTAACCGGTTCTGGACCGACCAGCAGCCCGGTCTCATGCCCACCGCAGGCTATCCCGTCGATGCCCGCCGCTGGTGGCAGGAGACCGCCGCCCGGCGGGAGCAACTGGGCCTTGCCGATCCAGACCTCTGGAGACGGGCCTGACCTTGCCCCGACTCCGCCGCGACCGCACAATTTCCTTCATGGCTACACTCACAACACAGTTGTATATCGTCCGACATGCCTGGGCTGAAGATGCCGGCCCCGATCTGGACGACCACGCCCGCCCTCTCACCAAAAAAGGGAGGAAGCGGTTTGAGCGGTTCATGAAGCACCTGCGGGATGTCGGGGTAGCAATCGATCTGATCGTCACCAGTCCGCTGGTCCGTACCCGGCAGACTGCAGAAATCATGGCCGACGTCTTCAAGACACCACGACTGGAAATTCATGATGCCCTTGCCCCAGCCTCCGACTGGCCAGGAATCGTTGAGTGGACCAGCGAAGAAGATGCCGCCAAAGTCGCCTGGGTTGGTCACGCCCCCTGTGTTGGCCGACTGATAGCAACAGCCATTGGAGACAGCACCGCTACCATCCGCATGCAGAAAGGGGCTGTCGCTTCAATCGCCCTTGAACGCGGGCTGACACTCCCAGGAGAACTTCAGTGGCTGGCCACCGCCCAACTGATCGAAGCTGCTTCCTGATCGTCACGCTGCTTCTACCACGAGCAGGCTGAGGGCCGGCGAGACCCGAGGCAACACTTTTCCACCATTTCAGAAGACCTGTCGAGGAGAACATCATGTCACGGCGACGATTCCCGCCCACTTTTTCCTTAGCGTGGGGGCTTCTTGCCATCACCTGCCTGGCTGCCGGCTGCTCATCTGAGCCGGGGCCACCGAGTGAGGTGATCGAAATTGAAACCATTGAAATCATTGACCTGGATGAGCCCGCTTCTCCTGCAACGCCAGCTGAACCAGCTGAACCAGCTGAACCAGCTGAAAAAAGCGTTACCGACAAGGCAGCTGCCGATGTGCAGTCTGCCAAAGCAGCAGCCGACCAAGCCAAGGCGACGGCTGATCAGGAAATTGAAGCAGCTGGTCGGACAGTAAGCCCGCCCCCGACGGCCGCACCAGTGGAAACAGCACCAGCTGATCCATCCCCCACCACACCCCCCGTAACGGAAGACCAAGCCGCCGATGCCAGTTCCTGAATCACCCCGGCTGCTGCTCCCTGAGGCTGACCTGTCGGGCCCGCTGTTTGTCGGCATCGACCTGGGGGGGACCAACATCAAGGCTGCGCTTGTCGATGATGCTGGCCGCATGATTGCCTTTCATACCGAGCCGACCGAGGTCACTCGCGGGCCCGAAGATGCCGCTGCCCGCATGGGGCAGGCCGTCGGCAAGCTGGCTCACGCGGTCGGCCGGACGGCAGCTGACATTGCTGCAGTGGGCCTGGGCACCCCTGGCCCTCAAGATCTGGCCACTGGGACGTTACTGCGGCCGGGGAATTTTCCTGGCTGGGAACATTTTCCGATTCGTGATCGCGTAGCCAGCCACTGTGGACACCCGGTTGCCTACGCCAACGATGCGACGGCCGCCGCCTATGGCGAGTTCTGGGTGGGCTCAGGACGTGAAGACGCGAGCCTCATTTTACTGACACTCGGCACAGGGGTCGGTGGAGGGATCATCATCAACGATCTGACCATTGCCGGCGCCCATAGCCATGGGGCTGAGTGCGGCCACATCATTGTCGACCCAGCACCAACGGCACGCCCCTGCCCATGTGGCCAGCCTGGGCACCTTGAAGCCTACGCCAGTGCCACGTCACTGAAGTCTCGGGCCGCTGCGCGACTCGCTGCAGGGGGCACCGGGAGCCTCGCCAACGCCGTTGCCGCTGGGGAAGAGTTGACACCGATCCTGATCGGAAAAGAGGCTGCTGCCGGTGACACCCTGGCCAGGGAACTCATCATGGAGGTTGCCGACTGGCTGGCCATTGGCATCGTCACGCTGATGCACACCCTCGACCCAGCGGCCGTGCTGCTGGGTGGCGCCATGACGTTCGGCCGGGATGACAGTCCGATCGGCAGGGACTTCCTGGCCAGGATAGATGCTGAGGTCCGCCGTCGTACCTTCCCCACCCTGGCTCGTGAAACAGCCATCCGGTTTGCCACACTCGGCGGTGATGCTGGATCAATCGGGGCCGCTGGTCTGGGCCGGCTAGCCTGGCAGCAGCGAGCCAGCACCTCAACCTGAACCGCCTGAGACAATCCCTGCTCTTTTTTCATAAAGTTCCCTCACGTTTCCTCAAGAGTTCCTCCCTCATGCCGTTTGACTGCAAGCACATTCGCAACTTTTCAATCATTGCTCACATTGACCACGGCAAGAGCACGCTGGCTGATCGGCTGCTGGAAAACACCGGCACGGTCGACAAACGCCAACTGAAAACACAGATGCTCGATGACATGGAACTGGAACGCCAGCGGGGTATCACCATCAAGGCCCGGGCCGTTCGCATGGAATATGAGCATCAGGGAGAGCGGTATGAACTCAACCTGATCGATACACCCGGCCACGTCGACTTTCACTATGAGGTTTCCCGGTCACTGGCCTGCTGCGAGGGTGCCCTGCTGCTGGTCGATGCCTTCCAGGGGGTCGAGGCCCAGACCGTTGCCAATGCCTATGCGGCGATCAACGAAAACCTCGAAATTGTGCCGGTCATCAACAAGGTCGATCTGGTGCATGCCCGGGTTGACGAAGTGCTTTTGGAGATGGAGCAGAGCCTGGCCATCGACCCCGATGAGGTGCTGCGGGTCAGCGCCAAAACGGGCCTAGGCATCGACGACCTCTTGGCTGCCATTATCGAACGGATTCCGCCACCTGAGGGCGACCCTGAGGCCGTGCTGCAGGCGATGATTTTTGACAGCCACTACGATAGTTACCGGGGTGTGATCACGTACGTGCGGGTGATCGATGGCACGGTCAAGAAAGGCCAGAAGATCCGCTTTCTGAAAACGGGCGTCTCTCACGAGGTGCTTGAACTGGGTCAGTTTGTGCCGCAACGCCGTTCCTGCGACAGTCTCGCCGCCGGGCAGGTGGGCTATCT
This sequence comes from Planctomycetia bacterium, assembly GCA_009919445.1. Taxonomy (GTDB): domain Bacteria; phylum Planctomycetota; class Planctomycetia; order Pirellulales; family UBA1268; genus UBA1268. Next base: position 6,409 of record RGBY01000015.1, on the reverse strand, counting down.
GGTCTGTAACATCAAGGATGTTGAACAGGTCCACATCGGCGACACGATTTCAATTCCGGGGGCCGACGCTGCCGAGCCACTGGCCGGCTACAAGCCGCCACAGCGAATGGTCTACTGCGGTCTCTATCCCTCTGAGGGAGAGAACTTTGAGGAGTTGCGGGAGGCCTTGGAGCGACTGGCGATCAATGACCCCTCTTTTGAATTTCAGCCGGAAAGCAGCGATGCCCTTGGCTTTGGCTTTCGCTGCGGCTTTCTCGGCCTGCTTCACATGGAGATCATTCAGCAACGGCTAGAGCAAGAGGCTGATCTCGACCTGGTGCAGACGGCGCCTAACGTCACTTACCAGATTCTGCTGAAAGACGGCACGACCCTGGAAATCACCAACCCACAGGACGTCCCCGATACCGGCCAGATCGAAGAATTTCGCCAGCCGATCGTGCGGTGTAACTTTCTCGTGCCGGTGGAATTCATCGGTCCTGTCATGCAACTGTGCAGTGACCGCCGTGGCGTCTTCTTGAAGACCGAATACCTCTCCCCGACCCGGGCGATGCTCTCGTTCGACCTGCCACTGGGTGAGGTGATCTACGACCTGCATGACAAGCTCAAGAGCGTGACCCGCGGCTATGGCACGCTCGACTACGAACTGCGGGGCTACTTCCCTGCCGACTTGGTCCGGCTTGACATTCTGGTGGGAGGTAAAAAAGTTGACGCCTTGTCAATCATCTGTGACCGCCGCGATGCCGACCGACGGGGCCGGGCAATCGTCAAGAAACTGCGCAGTGAAATTGACCGGCATATGTTTGAGGTTGCCCTGCAGGCTGCAATCGGCACGAAGATCATCGCCCGTGAAACCATCTCAGCCCTGCGGAAAAACGTGACGGCCAAGTGTTACGGCGGTGATATTTCCCGCAAGAAGAAACTCTGGGCCAAGCAGAAGGAGGGGAAGAAACGGATGAAGAGCATCGGCTCGGTCGACATCCCTCAGAAGGCCTTCATGGCTGTCCTCGATACTGGCAGCGAGCGACAGTAGGCACCCACCTCAGTCGGCCCCAACTTCCACGGCACGCCAGCCGGCTGCCTGGGCCGCCGCCAGATCGAGACGGGGGTCGTCGCCAACGAGAAGAAGTTCATAGGGCTGCCGGCCCAGCCGGGCTTCCACCGCTCGGAAGAATGCCGCAGCCGGCTTTCGCCAGCCAAGTTCACTCGATGCAAAGACCTGCTCAATCCCGACAAGTGGTGGCAAGACTCGAGCCAGTGGAAGCAGCCGTTCATCAAAATTACTTGCCACCGCCACCTCGCAACCAGCCCCACGAGCGGCATCCAACAACTGGCATCCAACAGGGATGGGCTGCCACGATTCGGGCCTGCTGAAATGCTCCCAGAGCAAGGCAAAGATGTCATCTGCCGCTGCCGCCTGCTCAAACACTTCCTCAACAATATGTCGCCAGCGGCTGCGTTCTCGCTGCCGGCTGGTCGCAAACGCCGGCTGGGCGGCGGCATCATGAGCCTCTTGTCGCTCCCAGGCCACAGTGAAACGCCGCGCCGCCTCGGGTTCAGCCAGTTCCACGCCGCAGCGACGGCCCGCGTCCACATAGGCCCGAGCCACACTGGGCACCGGCTCAATCAGCGTGCCAACCACATCAAAAACAACTGTGTGAATTCCGCGAAACAACAGGCCCTCATCAACACTGGCTGAAGCAATGTCTTGAGGGGCAGCAGAGGCAAGCGGCATGGGATGATCCTCGGAAAAACGCACGTTTTTCCTACCATAGGCCGCAAAGGACCACCTGGACATGCCACGGGCGACCGGGAGCCGTTATCGACGCGGAATGAGCCCAAGGTCGAGCCCAAAGACAAACAGCATCAGCGAGAGCAGCAGGAACAGCCCCAGGTAAGAGAGAATGCCCACCACATGCTCACTCGGCGGCTTCCCGCGAATGAGTTCATAGAGCAGGAACACCATATGCCCACCGTCAAGAACGGGGATCGGCAGAAAGTTGATGACCGCCAGATTAGCGCTGAGCATGGTCAAGAACAACAACAGCCGGCCGAGACCTTCCTGGGCCGACTTCCCAGCCTGCTTGGCAATTTCAATCGGCCCTCCGAGTAGCCGTGGGCTGATCTGATTGCTGGTGATCTTCTGGAGAAAGCGATAGACCACCGAGAGGTCTTCCGTTGTCTTGGCCATGCCCTGGCCGAGGGCAGCGCCGACTGAGCCTGCTTTCACCAACCGGTAAACGGGCTGGAACACCAGACCGCGATCAACCACGAACTCATCGGCTGCGGCAACTGGGAGCAATTCCACATCACGGGAGAGGCCATCCGTAGCCGTCACCGTCAAATGCAGCCGTGTGTTAGCAGGCGACTGCTGCAGCATCGCCATGACGAAGGGCCAACTGGGAGACTCCTCAGAGAGCTCGACCCCTGGATCGTCCTCGCGAGTTTTTGTGGCTTGATCACCGGCCTGTAAAAACCGGGCTCGGGTCACCACCTCATCGGGTTTTACGCCGGCTGCAGCAGCAGGGGAATCAGGCGAGACAGACACCACGCGTGACCCAACCGCGTACGAGATGCCCAAACTGGAAACCGCGACCGGGCTCTGTGGCCACCGCGACTCTTCGATCCAGGTCACCTCACGGGGCGTGAGCTGAATGGTTTCGACCTGTGGCTCACCGGCCGCATCAATGGCGGCGGGATCACGAATCAGCCCGAGTAGCACCAGTTCACCAGCGTGGGCTCGGAGCCGACTGTCGAGCGTCAGCGGATTACCAATTGCCTCACCGTCCACGCTGACCAGCCGATCACCTGGCCGAATTCCGGCCCGTGCCGCCGGTGAGTCAGCCTGCACGCTGTTAATTGGCCCGGCCGCCATCACCAGCCCGGTCTCTAGCCGCGGCTGTGGAGGCAGCTGAATGGTGACGGGGGCATCTGTCGCCTGCTGGCGCACCGTTAACTCAACCGGTTTGGCTGGCTGCTCCGCGAGCGCGGCGATGAGTTCGGCGTAATTCCCCACCGGCTCTCCAGCAACAGCCGTGATCGTGTCGCCCGGGGTAAATGCTGGAGTGGCCCGGCCCGCAGCACCGGGCAGGCCCGGCTCTAAATCAGCGGGAAGCGTCAGCGAAAACGGACTGGTAACCCCAACCGTGGGAATGCCCAGATCTGTATCAGGGTGCAGCGTCAGCAGGCGTTCACTCTGGTCGGCTGAACGAACCACCGTAAACCTGACGCCCTCGGCCGGGTCACCGAGGGTGACCCCCTTTTGCAGATCAGTGAAGACAGGATCAACCTTGTCGCCGATGGCAACGATCTCGTCACCGGTGCGCAGGCCTGCCCGCCAGGCAGCCCCTCCCGGTCGGACGCTGGACACCTCGCAGGTAAGTTCCTCAACCCCAAGGCCAAAGGCCCAGGCAGCCAGCAGGACCGCAAAGATCACATTCATGATCACGCCGGCTGAAATGATAGCCATTCGCTCTGGCACACTCTGGGCCGGATAACTCCGCGGGTCCCAGGCCGGATGCGGGTCGGATGTCGGTTCATGAGGTAGGTCACCTGCTTCGAGCACATCTCGAACGGGATGGCTGTCGCGGGCCTCGCGGGCCCGCTGGGCCTCACGAGCAGCAGCGGCCGGGTTATCGTCCTGCCCCAGCATCTTGACGTAACCACCCAGGGGCAAAATGCCGACACCATATTCGGTTTCGCCCCAGGTAAAGCTCACCAGTTTCAGCCCACCAATGTCGAAGCCGATGTAGAACTTCTCGCACTTCACCCCACAGGCCTTGGCCACGAGAAAGTGGCCCAGTTCGTGAACAAAAATCACGAAGCCCAGGCCGATGGCAACCTGCAGAATGACGAGCCAACTTGACAGCTCGAAAAGCCACAGACCCAGCATTCCCACCGCTGGCAGAGCAGCGTTTGACAACATCAACACATCCACGTTCTGACTTCCTTTCTGGCCCAGGCGTCAAGCCTGAGAATATCGTCCAGCGTTGGCTCGGGCTCAAACGGATGTTCCGCCATGGCCCGCTCACAGAGTATGGCGATTTGCGGAAATTGCAGGCGACCGTCAAGAAATGCCTGGACTGCCTCTTCATTAGCCGCATTGAGAACGGCACCTGCCGTGCCACCCCGGGCAGCTGCCTCATGGCCCAGCCGAACCGCTGGAAACCGATCGAGATCGGGTGGCTCGAACTCAAGCTGATGCCGACTGGTGAAATCGAATCGTCGTGCCGGGCCGGCATAGCGTTCTGGGTAGGCCAGGGCATATTGAATCGGCAACTTCATGTCAGGAGGACCCAACTGGGCAATCACCGAGCCGTCAACATATTCCACCAGCGAGTGCACGATCGACTGCGGGTGCACAACCACGCCGAGTTGGTCAGCTGGCAGGTCGAACAGCCAGCGGGCCTCAATCAGCTCGAGAGCCTTGTTCATCATCGTCGCTGAGTCAATCGTGATCTTGGGCCCCATCGACCAGGTCGGATGATTGAGCGCCTCTTCTCGAGTCACCGCAGCCAGGCTCTCACGGGAACGCGTGCGGAATGGGCCGCCGCTGGCTGTAAGAATGACTCGGTGCACTTCGTCACGACGACCACTCCGAAGCGCCTGATGAATGGCTGAGTGTTCGCTGTCGACAGGCACCACCGCTCCGCCGGTTCGGGCAGCCAGTTGCATGACCAGGGGGCCCGCCATCACCAACGTCTCTTTGTTGGCCAGGGCCACCGTCTTGCCAGCCGCAACGGCAGCCCAGGTGCTCTGCAGGCCAGCCGCGCCAACAATCGCAGAAACGACGCGGTCTACTTCTGGGGCGGCGACCAGTTCCGCCAGCCGATCGGGGCCGACAGCCAGTTCCGTGCCAGCCGGCAGCACGCCTGAACCGATTGTCGCTGCCGCCTCCGGATCGGTGACCACGAGCCACCGGGGCCGGAAGGCCTGGGCCTGCTCAAGCAACCGACCAACACTGCGATGCCCACAAAGAAGATGGACAGCGAAACGACCCTCTGAGGTGGCAATCACCTCCAGCGTGCTCTGGCCGATACTGCCAGTTGAGCCCAGCACGGCAACCTGCAGTGGCACAGCCCGGTCCGCATTGAGACGGGAATGAGCCAGGGGAGTGGCCTCCTGCGTTCCGGCCGACGGAGCGACATGGGGCAGGCCGGAGCCGGCCGGTGTCGCAGTACGGTCGGGTGCCATCATGGAGAATATCAGTCGGAGTGGAGGAGGGCCCCTGACAGGAGCCTGAAAACGGTTCCGTCAGTTTACGCGGCAGGACCAGCGGACGCTATCTGAGCCGTTTGTCGTGGCCCTCATTGCTGCCTAGGATGGAGGGATCGAGCCAGTGCCCAAACCAGTGACCGCGGTAAAACCTTCATGACGCAACAACACAAAGACCGAGACCCCGGGAAACGAGGCGGTGACTCCAAGCAGTCTTTTGGTGGCTCCAACCTGATCTGGTCGCTGATTGCCGTGGCCGTTGCCGGGCTTTTTGCAGCGAGCCTCTTTGGGAGTGGCCAGGAGGTCGCCCTCAGCTACACCGACCTAGAGCGGCTGATCAGGGCAGCTGGCGAGCAGCACGACCGGGCCGCCCCCCCACGATTTGTTGAAGTGGTGACGGGGAAGACCGCAAAGGGCACACCGCGGGTGTCACGCTTTTGCTCCATCGATGATGTTGTCATTGGTGCCTTCGAAGTCACCGGCACCGTCCGCAAGGTGCCCCTGCCGGGTGGCGACGGCAAGGGGGGGCTCCGGCCACTTGATGATGGCCGGTTGACGGCTGGCGGTGGCCAGCAAGGTGACAAACTGCGGTTCCGGACCGCCAAACTTCCCAGTGAAAACTCTGAGGGACACCTCTCAAAACTGCTTGATGAGAACAAGGTTGCCTATCGCTATGAAGACCCACCGAGCCCGTGGCGGAACTGGATGCCGATGCTGGTTCTGACCGGATTGTTCGGCCTAGGATTCTTCTTGATGATTCGTCGGATTGGTGGCGCTGGTAGCCCGATGGCCTTCGGTCGCAGCCGTGGCAAGATGTATGCCCAGGAAGATCTTGGCATCACCTTTGATGATGTTGCTGGTATCGATGAGGCCGTGGAAGAGCTCCGTGAGGTGGTTGAGTTCCTCCGCAGCCCCGAGAAGTATCAGGTCCTCGGTGGCCACATTCCCAAGGGGGTGCTGCTGGTTGGTCCCCCCGGCACCGGGAAAACGCTGTTAGCCAAGGCGATTGCTGGTGAGGCTGGGGTGCCCTTCTTCGGACTTTCCGGCAGTGACTTTGTCGAAATGTTCGTTGGCGTCGGGGCCGCCCGGGTTCGCGACATGTTCCAACAGGCGACCCAAAAAAGCCCCTGCATCATCTTTATTGATGAACTCGATGCGCTCGGCAAAACGCGAGGGTCTGGCGTGGTCGGTGGTCATG
>RGBY01000140.1 GCA_009919445.1 Planctomycetia bacterium | reverse complement strand
CCTGCTGCATTCAGTTGACCCGGCTTACCGCCAGTCGCCGAAAGCCGCGTTCATGTTCAACGACTCGACGCTGGGCGGCTCGGTTGCTACGAACGTGCTCACGTTGACGTACAACACGGGATCGATGAGCAACACGTTGGTGCGGGCCTCCGTGATCGAGGTTTCAAACGACCAGCCGTTGTTGTGGCGGAGCCCTTCGCCCGGCAGCAGGTCGGCCGTCAGGGCTTTCCTCCGCCGGCAGGCGACGCTCCAGGCCAATCTCCGCGTCGCAGCCGATCACGCTTGTTCCGTACCCGCAAACCGCCGCAAGAGCGGCATCGAGCCAGTGGTCGTCATAGGCCGTGACCACGATCCGTCCATAGCGGAGCCGAAATGCCTCGGCGAAGGTGTCGACAATGCGGGTGGAGCCGAGTTGGAGGATGGGACCGTTCACGAGGCGATCTTTTCCGGGCAGTTTGGGTGGCAGGCTGTTTTCTGGTTCTCACCGGCAGGCCATATCGCGTAGTCTATGTCGGAGTGGCTTGCGGCTGGCCGAAAATTTTGGTCGCCGCCAGGCAGCGTGGGTGCCTGCACCCGTTTGATTCCAGCCCGGCCCAGATTCCCAACAAGGATTTCCTGATGTTCCAGCAGACTGGTTCTCGTCCACGTTTCGCAAATCGTTTGACCACGTCACAGTTGCGCAGCCGTCACTGGCAGTCTGGCCCCGTGGCGGTGGTCCTTGCTGGCCTGATGGCTGTCATGGCAGTGGCATCCGGAGCCGCGGCTGAGACGATCACGCCGGGGGCGGCGGTGGTGCCAGACGATGCTGCTTTTCTGTCAGCCACCCTGCGAGGCCGTGAGCAGTACGACCGGTTCATCAACAGCAACGCCTTCAGTGCTCTTCGTGACCTCCCTGCTGTTCAGAAGGCACTTGATGAGTTTGCAACGCAGCAGACTCAGCCGGGCAATCCCCTGGCCATGGCAGCCATGTTCATGCAGATGCCGGAGAACAAAGAAGCGGCTGAGCTGCTGCAGGACATGGTGGCCACCAATACGTTTGTCTATGGCACGCCCTCGTGGGTGACTGTTGCCAAGCTGCTCAAAGAAGTTCAGCAGGCCCAGCAGGCGGGCAATTTTGCCATGCTCACAAACGGCATGGGGCCCGATGCCCAGCAGGCCACCACAGGCATGATTGTGAAGATGCTGGCCGAAAACACAGATCAGATCGTCATTCCTGATTTGGTTTGGGGGTTTCAGACCACGCAGCACGAAGCAGCTGACAGGCAGCTTCAGCGGATTGAAATGCTCCTCAAGATGTTTACGCAGTCTCAGCCAATGCTGGCCAATGCGATCAAGCGGCAGTCAATTGGCAAGGGCGACTACGTGACCTTTCGTATGCCGGCTGACCCAACGCTCTTGCGGGTTGGGCTGAGTGATATCGCTGACGAGCTTGATCTCGAAGCAGAGGTCAACGCGATCGTCGCCAGAGTCTCCGAACTCGAGTTTGTGATCGCACTCGGCCGGGTCGATGACTACGTGATCCTGTCGATTGGCGGCGGCTCGAAGCACCTTGAGACGCTCTCTTCCAGCGACAACCTGCTTGCTTCGGAAGCCTTTGAATTGGTTAGGAAGGCTCAAGCCAAGCAGCTGACCGGCATCTCGTACCTCAGTGAAGATATGGTCAAAGTGACGAGCCAGTCGGCTGATGATTTCAAACAGGTCACCGGCCTGATTGCGCCACTCGTGGCGGCAGGCAAACTGCCCGAAGCGGCTCAGTCAGATTTGGAAGATTTGCTCGAGTCAGCCGCTGACGGATATGCCAGCCGGCTTCTCATCCCGGGTGCGTACCTGGCCTGTTCGCAGCTTACCGATTCTGGCTATGCGGGTGAGGTCTGGAACTGGAGCCAGAATCTGCCGTGGAATAGCAGCCAGCCGCTCAATCTGCTTGAGCATGTTGGTGGCTCACCGCTAGCAGCGTTGGCCTTCCGCACAGAGACAGACCCAGAGGCTTTCGAGGCAGCGGTGGCCTGGTTGGCCTCACTCTATGAACTTGCCGATAAGCACCTGGCCGGCGAAGCCGATGAGGATGCCCAAGAAGGCTTCAAGGCGTTTCAGGAACATATCCTGCCGCTGGGCAGTGAACTGGCCGAAACCATTCGTTCAAAGTTCTTGCCCGCATTGGCAAACGGTCAGTTCGGGCTGGTGCTCGATGCCAAGACGACCACAACAAAAATTCAGAAACGCCTGCCAGCCTCGGCTGATCCACTGCCGCTGATCGAGCCGGCTATTGTGCTGGCACTTGATGATGCAACTCTGTTCCGAGAAGGGCTGAGCGACCTGTTTGCACTCAGTGACAAGCTGCTGGCGGCTATTCGTGAGATCGACGAAAATGCCGTTCCGAGTGGCTATCAGATTCCCAGCCCTGAGCAGCAGGATGTGACCGGAGGCAAACTCTGGAACTTTGCGTTGCCTGATAGTGGCCTGGATGAACAGATTCAGATGAGCATTGGTGTTGGCGAGAAGGTGGCAGTCTTCTCCCTGGTGCCGCAGCAGGCTGCCAGGCTGCTGACGGGCGAGCCCCTGGAAACGGCTGGCTCGTTGACGGCCTTTGACAAGCCATTGGCGGCAGCGGCAGCACTCGACTGGGTTGGGCTGATTGATGCCATTGAGCCCTGGGTCATATTTGGTGCCCGTTGTGGCGTGGTGCAGAACAAGGGTGAGCGGCTCGACCCAGAGTCGACCATTGATTCTGATGTTGAAACTGACGAGACCAAGAAAGACCTTGCTCAAATTGCAACCATTCTCGACGTGCTCCGGTGCCTGAAGGCGGCAGCCGCCGAGACGAGCGTGGACGGTGAGGTCACCGTAACCCGTTGGCAGAACAAGATCGAAGACCTGTCGGCAGAGTAATCACCCGCGCTTATGGAACCCCCTCCGGTGGCAACTGAAGGATCGGCCTGCCCCCCTAGCAAGCCCCCAGTGGACACCATAGGGCACGCTTACGCGCGATCAGCGAGGACCACGCGGCTTTGGCCTGCAATGCGGCAGAAGATGAGGCTCACGGGTGGGCCGTCACCAACTGGCAGCTGGCGACGGACGCCTTCGACGTCAACCTTCAGCCGGCGGCACTTGATTTCATATGCCTGACGGGGCTGGCTTCGGAAAAACCGACGGAGGTCTTTGATGCGTGTTGGCAGCACGTCCTTCACGAGAAATCGGTCCAGCAAGCCAGTGTCAGCGGTGGGGCTACCGGTCAGGTACTCCTCGTCCGCAGCCAGTCGCATGAATCCCTGCTGCTGAGCGAGCAGATCGACCAGGCCAGCACGAATCACAGCCGGGTCAGGTTCGTAGAGGCAGTCGTTGATGGCATCAGCCACTTCCCGTGAGGCCGTTGCAGGGTCACCGGCAAGGCTGGTTCCGGTCGTCAGGTTGGTGGCCCGGCGGGGGGCGTCACCGGCCAGTTCGCCGAACCAGACGGTCGCCTCTCGGCATTCGCCACCGAGGCTGATCAGTTCGATTTCGCAGCCCTCTGTGTGGCTCCGTTGCTGAGGCCAGTCACTTGCTGGGCCGACTTTGATTGCCCCACCCCGAGCCGACTGCATCAGATCAGCCATCCAGTCGAGACCCGGCAGATACTCGGCGAGCCGTCGGGTGGGCCGGGGGCGGTTGCCTCGGCGGTCGGGGTCGGCATGGACCAGCCATCCGTCCCAGGTTTCGCTCGTGACATCAGCGACCCTGCCGGTGAAGTTGTCAGCCTGACCGAGGATGGCCGTGTTCCATTCTGCACGGCGAACCATGGCAGCCGAGCAGTCGACCGCCAGCACCGCTGACTTTAGCGACAAGGCTGCGGCATCGCTGCCGATTCCGCAGCAGAGGTCGGCAACCTGGTTTGCGTTCGCAAAGCGAGTGGCTTTATGGGCTGCCACCGTCCACGCGGTGGCCTGCTCCAGACCAACACGAGTCAGCCATAGGGTACTGGCAGCAGGAAAGGATGCTGCCGCCCGTTGGCGGGCTGCGTGGAGGGCAATCGCTTCGCGAACGAGTTCAGCCGGAAAGCGTGCCCGCAGGTGTTTCTGGCTAACTCGTTCCGTTTCTGAGCACGCCTCTACCGCAGAGAGCAGGGCTGGAGTATTCCGCAGCTGTTCAAGCAGTTCCAGCCAGTCAACCACACCAGCTGCAAGCCGTTCGCGGTCGAGACTGGTTTCGGCAAGTCGACGGGCAGCATGACGCAGTCGTGACAGGTGCCGTGGGTCATCTGCCAAAGGGGCCAAGGCTGCTGCCCAGGTATCGGCTGAGGCATTGGCAGTCACCAGGCCCGCTCCTGCAGCTGAGACCATGTTGGCAAGTTCACCGGAACCAGCCACGACAATGGCGAGGCCTGCAGCGGCATAGTCAGCAGCCTCCGCCGGCAGCGGAAATCGCGACAGTACTCCGGGCTGGACCAGGCCCACCTGGCAGTCTGCCAGCAGGCTGACGTAGCGACTACGGTCGATCAGACCGTGGGCAACAATGCGGCAGCATCCCTTGACCAGCGGGGCCGTGGTAGCCAGCTGTGGCATCCAGCGACCACCGCCAATGGCGTGTAGGACAACATCGGTCGATCGGCTGGTGAGGCTCCTGGCCAGATCAACCAGTCGCAGCAGGTCGTCCCGGTGGTTCAGGTCACCTGCCACAGCGATTGTCAGCGGCGGCTTGTTTCTACGACGCGTGTGTTGGGGAAGCTTGCCAGGAACGTGGTCGATAAATGGCGGCGGTGCGGGATAGTCCTGCAGGTAGGCTCCAGTTGGCACAACCTCGACGGGAACACTGGCAGCGACGGCCTCCCGGGCATGGCTGGCCGTTGTCTGGGAAGCGGCCAGCAGAGCATCGGCTCGGCTTAGTACCTGCCATTGCCGGCGTGCGAGCGCTGGAAAAACAGTGGCAGCCAGCAGGCTACGCAGCCAACTGGGGCCGGGCAGCAGCGGCCTGAGCGGTTCGGGCCACCACTCGGCCAGGTCAAGAATCAGCTCTGCATCGAGGCGGTTGGCCACGCGGCTGGCGGCTTCTCCAGTTGGCCAGCGGCGACCTCCTCAGTGGCCATTCTTTCAAATGCTGCGGCGAAATCCCGGTGGCTGGCAAACCGAGCCAGCGACATATCGCGTCGGTAGCGGCGGGCCTTGATGAGCCGTACGGCAAAGCCCTCTTCATCCTGGATCAACAGGGGCGGGGTGCGTGGGCCGTGGCGGGTGTGGCTGAAACTGCTCGTCCACCAGATGACCTCATGGCCACCGGCGACCAGCGCTCGGGCAAGGGCCCATGTGCGGGAGGGTAGCAACCCCTCGCCGGGAATTGCTGAGATGGGATCGACGAGCCAGACCAGCCGGCGGTGGGTGCCCCGCTGCTCGGGGTGCCAACGTTGGTGCTCGGCAGTGGGTCCGGAAAATGGCTGAGAAGAGACGTGTCTGGGCATCGCAAAATCGTATCAAACCCACGAAAAAGTCGATGCCACCCGAGCGATTCTCGGTATTGAGTGGGTCTTTTTTCTCAAAACGTGACTTTCTGCGACCGATGACTCATAATAGACGTCGGTGGCTTCGGCCGCCGACTCCGATGCTGTCGGGCCGCTGTCAGGGGCCGGCCCGGCGGCAGCAGAGGCTTTTCATTCATGTCTCGATGGCGTTTGCCAAAATCCAGATGTCGCGCCGCCGCTGCGGCCCTTCTGGCCATTCCCGACCGACGTTGTCCCGCTGGGCAGAGTGTCCGTTGTGGGTTTAGACTTCGCGGTGCGCCAGCCCGGGTTCGGGCAGGGTATGATTACCTCGGGTGGGAGTTCTGCCGAGGCGTAGACTTGGTCGGGCATCTGTCTGGATGGCTCGGCAGATTGGCAGGTCAGTTTCCCCACCAAAGACCTTTTGAAACGGAATCACGATGAGCGCTGGGTCATCACCAGAATTTGCCCAAATTGAAAAGCTGCTGAAGGTGGCTTTTGACAATCACGCTACCGAACTGCGGCTGTCGGGGGGCGTGCCGCCGATGCTTCGTATCGGTGAGCAATTGAGGCAGCTCAAGATTCCACCCGTTGCGGCAGAGACCGTCACTGCCTTGATTGCTGCCGTGCTGCCTGCGGGGGCTGATCCCAAGGCGTTCACCTTTGATTCATCCCACGGGTCAATTGAGGGCTCAGTGGTAGACGTCTCTGGAACCCAGGTGTTGGTCCTGAAGAAGAGCCAAGCCGCCGAGGCCGCGGCCGACGGTGATTCGCCGCTGGAACTCGATCTTCAGGATGACGGGCAGCATGAGGACGAAGCTGGTTCAGGCGTGAAAGTCCGTCGACAGGACGATGAATACGCCATGCCTGGTGAGGCCGGCGGCACGATTATGATCGACAAACTCCTCACCGCAGCGGTGAAGGGGGGCGTGAGTGACATCCATATCACCGAAGGGCTGCCCCCAGTCTTTCGGCAGGACGGCGGCATGAAGCCGCAGAAGACGAAGACGCTGACGGCTGATGACACCAACAGCCTGATGAAGTCGATCACGCCGGAGCGGTGCCAGGCAGAACTGGCCGAGATGGGCGGAACCGACTTTGGCTTTGCCTTTGGTGACATGGCCCGATTTCGTGTCAGCGTGTTTAAGCAGCGTGGCAAAATTGCCATGGTGCTGCGACAGATCCCCAACAACATGCTCACGCCAGAGCAGTTGGGCGTGCCTGATGTCTGCAAGCGGATGGCCACCCGCCCTCGTGGGCTGTTTCTGGTGACTGGGCCGACCGGTTCGGGGAAGTCGACAACGCTGGCGAGCCTGATCAACTACATCAACGAAAAGTACGACCATCACATCATCACAATTGAAGACCCAATCGAGTTTTATCACAAATCAAAG